>JAYUWZ010000884.1:0-2903 GCA_043753265.1 Verrucomicrobiaceae bacterium | reverse complement strand
GTCGATGCGACCGAGATATTCCAGATCGCCATCGGGCAGCCTGCGGGCGAGATCGCCGGTGCGATACAGCCTGCCTCCCGGCACGCCTACATGCGCGATGAAGCGTGAGGCTGTGAGCTCGTCGCGCTGGTGATAACCACGTGCAAGACCTGCGCCGCCCACGAATAGCTCCCCTGCCACTCCCACGGGGACGGGGCGCAGTTGGGCATCGAGCGTGAGCAATTGCAGATCGGGAATCGGTACACCGATGACACTTCCACGCGCGACGTCGCCCGATTTCAGCGGACGATACGTGACGTGCACGGTCGTCTCGGTGATGCCGTACATGTTTACGAGTTGTGGCTTTGCGTCGCCATGGCGATCGAACCACGGCTTGAGCGACTGCATCTCCAGCGCCTCACCTCCGAAGATTACATAGCGCAAGGCTAGTCGCGCGAAATCCTGCGAGAGCGCATCCGCGGCGATTAACTGGCGGAAGGCGCTGGGGGTTTGGTTCAGCACCGTCACGCCTTCACGCACGAGCAGTTCTTGGAATTGCTCGGGCGAGCGGCTCACCTCGAAAGGTACCACCACCAGTGTGCCGCCGTAGAGCAGCGCGCCCCACAGTTCCCACACGGAAAAGTCGAACGCAGTGCTGTGGAAAAGCGTCCAAACGTCCTGCGCGCAGAAGCCAAACCATGCATCCGTCGCAGTAAAAAGGCGCGCCACATTGCGATGGGTTATGCAGCAGCCCTTGGGCTTTCCGGTGCTGCCGCTCGTGTAGAGCACGTAGCACAATTGATCGGGCGAGCCTTGTTCCAGCGGCAATGCATCGGCTGGTGCTTCGGCAACGTCTTCGATGAAGACTAGCTTTGCGCCGTGTCCCGGAGGCAGGCGATCCGCGAGATGCCGCTGCGTGAGCAGCACGGGGGCCTGCGCGTCCTCCAACATGAAAGCGAGGCGCTCCGGGGGATAGGCCAGGTCGATTGGGAGGTATGCGGCGTTTGCCTTTACGATCCCGAGCAGGCCGACAACCAGCTCCGGGCAGCGCTCCATGCAAAGGCCCACGATGCGCTCCGAGCGCACCCCGAGACTTGCGAGGTGCGCAGCGACTGCGTTCGCGCGGCGTTCCAACTCCGCGTACGACATTCGTGATTCGCCCTGCACGAGCGCCACGGCATCGGGAGTCTGCGCAGCCTGCCTCGAAAATTGCGCGTGCAGGGTTTCGTGTACCGGAAAATCGCGCGTGTCGGCTGCCATGGCAGTAGCGGCTTCCTCCGCCGGGAGCAGCGGCAGCTCGCCGATGGTGCCCTCGCCGTGCAGTGGCATCGCCTCGAGCAAGGTGCGCAGATGTGTGAGCAAGGCGCGCACGAGTCCATCATCCAACCGTGAACGATCATACTCCGCGACGAGGCGCAGGCGGTCCCCGGCGTAGGCCGCAAGGCAGATGGGGAAACTGGTCTGCTCATGCAGGCGCAGATCCCGCCGCTCCCATGCGCCCCCAAGCCCTCGAAAGTGGGAGGGCAGATCGTAGTTTTCAAATACCACCAGCGTGCGGAAAAAGCGACTGCCCGGGCGGCACTTCACTGCTAGCCTGCACGCGCGCAAGCGGCGTGTGTTCGTGCGCGCGCATCTCCACCCAGCCGGCGCGCAATTCGCTCAGCAAATCCGCCAGCTTGCGCTCTGCGGCAACGGAAGCCCGCACCGGCACTGTGTTGATGAACAACCCCACCATGTCATTCGCGCCATCGACGGTGCCGTGCCTGCAAGCGCGCGTGGCACCAAAGCAGACATCCCCCTCGCCACTGTAGCGGTGCAGCAGGATGGCCCAGGCTGCCTGCACGAGCGTGTTTAGCGTCACCCCGCTATGCGCGGCAAAAGCAGTCAATGCGCTGGTCGATTCTGCGCTAAGCAACAGTTCCGCATCGCCCTGTTCCCTTTCCGCAGTGAGAGCGCCGAGTCCCTCGATCGCGAGCGGTGTCGGCGCGCGAAAGCCTCTCAGCTTTTCGCGCCAGAATTCCTCGGATGCGGCGTGGTTCAGCGTTCCGTGCCATGCGATGAAGTCGGCATACGCGCGCGGCACCGCTGGCTCTTGCGCATCGGGCGAATCGTAAAATCCAAATGCCTCGCGAATTAATGGGGGGAAGCTGCGTCCATCGAGCAGGATGTGGTGGAAGGTCCACACCAGCCGCCAGTCATCATCGGCGTGCCGGAAAAGGTGAAAGCGCAGCAGCGGCGCGCTCTCCATTGCAAAGCCCCGGGCGCGATCGGCCTTGAGCCACGCGACAAAGGCGTTGGCATCCATCCCGGGCGCTTCCACCACAAACGGCACGTTCACCGACTCCCGCACGACCTGCTGCATGACGCCCTCCTCCGCGAGAAAGGCGGTGCGCAAAATACAGTGCCGCGTCACCACACGCTCCCAGGCTGTGCGAAGGCGCGGGGCATCCACCGGCTCGCGCAGGGTGAAGACAAGTTGTTCGATATCCACCCCGCCATGCGGCTCCGACAGGGCATGGAAAAGCATGCCCTGCTGCAATGGCGACAGCGGGTAGGCGGTTTGGGCTGACATTATCTCACATCCTATATAGCAAGCCCCTTGCCCGGCGAGGATTGCTGTTTTGCAACAGGCACGTGGTTAGCTTTTGTCCCAGCCATGCCCGACCAGCCCATTCCACCACGCGACCTCGCCGCCTTCACGGGTGCGGGCTTTGACCGCGGTACGTCGCGCCTCAAGGAAGCGCTCTGGTTCCTCGTGCGATGGGCGTTTTTCGATACCTCCTTCCCCTGGCCGTCGCGCCTGCGGTGCGCGCTCTTGCGACTTTTTGGCGCAAAAGTGGGGGATGGCGTGGTCATTCGTGCGAAAGTGAACATCACTTTTCCGTGGCGTTTCACCGCGGGAAATCACGTCTGGATTGGCGAGG
>JAYUWZ010000883.1:0-6263 GCA_043753265.1 Verrucomicrobiaceae bacterium | reverse complement strand
CGGCGCTCTTTTTTTGGCACTTTTGCTCCTACAGCGCCTCGATCTTAATATCCTTCACCCGCAGTTCCCCGTCTTTGAGCCAGATCGCAGGCTGCACGCGGCGTCGGTGGCGGGCGTCCGTGGCGTCGAATTGGAGCACTCCATCAAGGGAGACACGGAGGACTTCGCCGTCGCGGACGATTTCGAGTGCGTGCCAGCCTTCACCGGTGAGCGCGAGATTGCCGGGGGTGGACCTGGGTTCGCTGGCTGCGCGATAGTCCCAGAGGTTGATGAGGGATGGCCCCCCGAAGCTCGCTGTGGTGCCATGGAAGCTTTTGGCATCGCGCACCCCGCTCAGCACTAGCTCAGCGACCACATTCGCTCCAGTCGCCTTGACCTGCATGGAAAGGCGATAACTACCCGCAGTCATGTCGCTGGTGATCGAGGCAACCTTTGCACCCGCCTTGCCGACGAGTTCGCCTTTCTCCACGCGCCATGTGGTTTCATCGGAAGCGCGCCATCCGCGCAGATCTGCACCGTTGAAGAAGTCGTTCGCATTGATTGCCGTCACGAGCATTGGCACCTGCTGCTTTTGGCGGAGATAGAAAAAGAGGTCGCGCACATCCTCCTCCTGCAAGGCGCTGAGCAGACCCTCGGGCATCATGCTTTGCGGGCTGAGTTCCGTGCTGGCCACGTCGGATTTTTGGATATTGAGCACCTCGCCTGAGAGATTCTTCAGCGCGATGGCCGAGTCGGTTTCCTGTGTCACGATGCCGACGATGACCTGGCCGTCCTTCGTTTTCACAAAGGTTTGCTGGTAGTCCTTCCCGATGATCGCATTGGGATCGAGAATGTTGTTCAGCAGGTAGTCGATGTCCTCATACCCGCCGGTCAGTTCTGGGCCAATGTGTCCGCCGCCGCCCCAGATGGTGTGGCACACCGCGCACGTCTGCGTGTAGAGCGCGCGGCCCCGGTTGAAGTCAGCACGCTGGATCTGGTCTGGATGCAGGAACTTTTTGTACTTCGTGATCAGCGATTGTTTATCCGCGCTCATCTGTGTCACTGCGCCCCAGTTCTTGGCGAGCCATGCGTTGAATGTTGGATCCTTCAGCCCTTGGATCTGCTGCACGAGCGGCGCCGTGAGATCGCCCTTTGGCACAGCGCCGCTGTCGATCGCGGCGAGAAAGGACTGTGTGCCACTGGTGCGTCCCAGTAGCGTCTGCACGGCCGCGCGGCGTTCGGCGGAGTCGAGTTTCAGGTAGGCTCCGGTAATGGCCGGAGCGATTCGCGGGTCGTCAAAGCCAGCGAGGCCTCGCAGCGCCGGTTCGCGCAGGGGGCTGGCCTCGATCGCAAGGCGGAGCAGCACGTCGAGCGCGCCCGCATCGCGCTGCGCCACCAGCGCATCGAGCGCCTGGCGGCGTGCATCCATGGGGGCCGCGGAGTCGGCGAGGCGCACGCGCATTTCGTCCATCGCCGCGCCCCCTCCAAAGATCACCGCGATGGCCTGCGCATTCGCGCGCACCTCGGCGTCCGGGCTTTCCTTGAGTTTCGCGTATACATCCGCCCAGCCCTTGGGTTCCGGGATTCCGCGCTGGCCTTGCAAGGAGTCTTTCATCCCTTTGAGAATGTTGTTTTGAAGGCCGGGCCTGTCCGCGTTTTTCGCGAGCATCTGCACGAGGATGTCGTGACGGCTGGGTTTTTCCGCAGGCTCTTGCGCGAGGAGCGTGGCGGAGACTGCGAGCGAGAGGAAAAGGGAGCGACGGAGTACCATGGAATGAATAATTTAACGCATCCTTCAACCCGGAAGCACGTGATTACTTTTTGGAGAATTTGCGATGATTCGATTGACGCGCGAGGTACTCGGGAGGAATGTATCCGCAGTTCTTTCTCAGAAAGATTTGCGAGGCTGGCAGTCAGCGTGAAAGCGCCCTGCGACGCCTCCAAAACGATTTGCCCTGCGTTGACCGAGTAGAAGGTGGAAATTCCCGAACCGGTAAATAAACCGAAACACTAAGGGGGTCAGGGTGGGCGTGTTTAGGCCATGCCTTTATTGGAAGGCCGAGGCCCGCTCCAGGCTTCCCGCCCGTTGCCTATAAGGGAACGGGAACTCCTCCGCGACGGCAAAGGCGGGGCACTCTTTGAACGCTCCATCCGCGAAAGCGGGTGGAGCGTTCTTTGTTTATCCGGGACGCCGAAATTCAAGCATCACTTATCGATACGCATACCCCCGGTCCTTCTCCCTTGTATGTCTTCGCGCCTTTCACGTTCTTCGCGATTAATCAAAAACGCGCTCCCCACCAATCTTGACACCATCCCCGGCACCGTGAACCAGTCGTCTCCCTCTGCATGAAGTCTGCCATCACCATTTGCCTCGTCCCGGAAGCCCGCCTCGGTCCCTTCGTCTATCACACCTCCCTCGCCGAGGGATGCGCCCTCGCCGCCGCCGCCGGGTTTGATGCCGTGGAAATCTTTCCACCCTCCGCCGATGCCATCGATGTAGCCGCCCTCCATACCCTCCTGGCCGGTCACAAGCTCTCCGTCGCAGCCGTTGGCACCGGCGCGGGGTGGGTGGTGAAAAAACTTTCCCTCACCAGCCCGGATGCCGCCATTCGTGCCCAGGCTCGTGCATTCGTTGGCGAAGTCATCGACCTCGCCGGTCGCTTCGGTGCACCCGCGATTCTCGGCTCCATGCAGGGCCGCGTCGATCCGCCCTCGTCGCGCGAGGAAGTTCTCGGCTGGCTCTCCGAGGCTTTGGAGGAATGCGGCGAGCGTGCCGGGAAACACGGCGTCCCTTTCCTTTACGAGCCCCTCAATCGCTACGAGACGAATCTCTTCAACCGCCAGCAGGACGCCGCGGAATATCTCGGCACATTGAAAACGCGCAATGTGCGCCTGCTCTGCGATCTCTTTCACATGGCCATCGAGGAAGTGGACCTCGCCGCCACCCTGCGCGCCTGCGGCCCACTCGTGGGACACATTCACTTTGCCGATTCCAACCGCCGCGCGATCGGCATGGGGCACACCGACCCCGCAACCATTACGGAGGCCCTTCGCAGCATCGGCTACACGGGATTTCTTTCCGCCGAAATTCTACCGCTCCCCGATGCGCACGCCGCAGCCTCTGCGACGATGGTCGCCTTTCAAAAACACGCACGGAGTTGAGGCGGCGCTTAAGGGCGGCGAGGATTAGCCCTTCGCTTGGTGCGGCTCTACGCGCAGCCGCAGCCTGTCCCACAGGAGTGTCCACCGCCGCCGCCCATCGAGCGCTGCATGTCGGCGTGGCGTGGCGCGTTGCCCGTGGCGGCATACCCAAAGCCCCCGGTGATCACACGCCGGATGGCTTCACCCGTTTCGGGGTGATGCGTCAGTGCGTTGTCCTTCATGCTCTGTTGAAGCTCGAAGCGTTGGATAGGCTTTAGCGGGTCAGTGGTCTCGTAAACGTACGTCGCCATGAATGGGAAGATGCAGCACCGGGTTTCCTGAGTCAAACGGCGTGCGCTGAAATTGCGTAAAATACACTCCACTGGTATAATATAACAACGCATACCCCTGAAAGTAAGCGTGATGCGCGCAATTTCGTTTGTAACGATATCGTGACTGGTCGAAATCGAACGGAAAAGGTAGAGTGGACGCGTCGATAAAAAGACAACCACTATGACCCCAAAAAACATGGAGCTCCTCGAAAGGATCGAGGCTTTCTCCTTTGATGAACCGGGCACATCTTTCACTTTTGCCCAGCGGCTGGCCCGCGAAAATGGCTGGTCGGGAACCTTCACACGGAGGGTCCTCCGCGAATACGGCAGATTCACCTTTCTCGCGATGACGGCAGGGCACCCTGTGTGCCCAAGCGAGTCGGTGGATCAGGCCTGGCACCAGCACCTGACCTTTACCCAAAATTACTGGGAGGACTACTGCGGCAAAGTGCTCGGCGCGCCGCTGCACCACGGACCGACACGGGGCGGCAGCAAAGAAGAGGTGAAGCACCACGACATGTATGCACGCACCCTCGCGAGCTACCGGGAGGCCTTCAACGAAGAGCCGCCCTCCGACATCTGGGAACCCGCCATCATCCGCTTTGGCGATGGCGGCAGCTATGTGCGGGTGAACCGGCGCGATGCATGGATCATCCGCAAGCCGCGCTGGCTCCGGCAGGCTGCGATGGTCGCTTTTGCGCTGGGGTCCCCGTGTCTCATGGGAGCGCACGGAGCCCTTGCCGAGATTCCCATTTTCGACAGCACGGGGCCTGATTTCGTGTTGTTTTACGCGGCGGTAATCGCGCTTGCCGCGATAGTCATTGCAACGACAAGAGCGGCCTGGCGAGGGCCGGCACCGACCCATAGAACGAGCAGTTCGATTTCGGACCCCTACCTCATCGCCACGCTCACCGGCGGCAGCGATCTGGCACTCTACGCAGCGATGACGGAATTGACGCGCCGTGGCTTGATGACCTCCGCAGGGCCGGAGTCGATCAGTGTCGTGCCCGGCGCGAATGCACCCGCAGACCTGCATCCGTTTGAGCGGGCGGTCTTCGGGGCACTCCCCAAAGTCATCGGTTCCATCAAGGAGGTCCGAAACGAGCTGTCCGTCGAATTGAAAGGCCTGCGTTCCGTGCTGGAGAAGGAACAATTGGTGGTGTCCGACGCTCGCAGGGAAGGTGGCCGCCGCACCGCCAATCGTTTGATGGGCGCGATCATCCTGATTGGCGTGATCAAGCTCGTGCTCGGAATTGCCCGGTACAAGGCGGTTGGCTGGCTCGTCCTTCTTCTCAGCGTCGCAACGATGTTGTTTTTCGTGTTCCGCCGCCGCGTTCCATTTCGCACGAAACAGGGCGATGCAAATCTGCGCGATCTCCGCCGTCGCAATGAACGCTTTGGGCTCTGGAGCGACATTCAGTCACAGGACCGGACGACTCAAGGCAGCCTGCTTCCTCTGGCTGTCGGACTGTATGGCTTTCCCATCCTTTCCGGTTCGCCTTGGGGGTTTATTGAGCGAAATCTCGTCCCCGAGGAGGAGAGACAGTCAAAGAAGGAGGAAAAGAACAACGGCTGCTCGGGAGGCTGCGGCACCGGGTGCTCGGTTCACTATGCGTCGAGCACATCGGGCGATAGTGGCGGTTCGCACTCCTGCGGGGATGGCGGTTCTTCCAGCGGTGGCGGCTCTTCCGGCTGCTCAGGTGGGTCGAGTAGCGGGTCGAGCGGGTGTGGTGGCTGCGGTGGAGGGGGAGGAAGTTAGTAGCGCACCGTTCGCATTTGGCTTCTGCTTTTGCCATATTTCCTGAGGCCATTCCCTGAGAAGGCGAACAAGATAAAATCACCCCCTTCGCGACAAGAGGAAAAATGGCGTTGACGCTTCTGTCACGCCCACTAGTTTCGCCGACCACTGCTGAACCAACCTACTGAATAAGCAACCCACGTTGTTTGCTGAGCAATTTCAGCGCTCAACGGGGGTTTTTTAGCCTATGGCCACTGAACTTTCCTACGTAATACTCACTCCTTACTCGATTCGCAAGTCCCGCACCGGGGGCATCCTATCCCGCCTGCTCTCGCGTACTGGCCTCGACCTCGTTGCAGCCCGCATGTTCGCACCCAGCGACGCCTTGGTGAACGAATACGCCGCCGGCCTGGTGACCGACCAGGACATCTCTCATCGCGCCGCGCAGGAGTTGATCCGCAAGTATGTCCTGACCCACTTTTCCCCGAAGGCCACGGGCACGCAGCCCCGTGTGATGATGCTCGTCTTCAAAGGTGAGGATGCCGTGAAGAAAATCCGCGAATGCGTGGGCCACATCCTCAATGAGCGCACCGCCGGCGAGACCATCCGCGACACGTATGGCGACTACATCGACGACGGGACCGGCACGGTGACTTATTTCGAGCCCGCAGCCCTCGCGCCGCCGGACGTAAACAGCGCCCGCCAGGATCTGCAAATCTGGGCCCGCTACTCCGACTCCGATGGTGGCCTGCTCGACAAGGCAATCGACTTCCCACAGGGCTCAAACGTGGAGCGCACGCTGGTGCTCATCAAGCCCGACAACTTCCGCTTCCCAAATGCGCGCCCCGGCGGCGTCATCGACCTTTTCAGCCGCACCGGCCTCTACATCATCGCCACCCGCGTGCATCACATGAGCTGCGTGCAGGCCGAGGAATTCTACGGCCCTGTCCTCGAGGTGCTGCAAGACAAGCTGCGCGGACGCGCGGCAAGCCTCGCAAAGAAAGCGCTGGAGCCCGTGTTTGACCTCACCTTCACGCCCGACCAGGAGACCGCCCTCGGCGATCTGCTCGGCC
>JAYUWZ010000882.1:0-6265 GCA_043753265.1 Verrucomicrobiaceae bacterium | reverse complement strand
CCGAAAGGTCGAATTGCGTGAAGCTGTGAAACAGGTTCCCCCCCGTCTTCGCGCCCAGCGTATGGGGAATCGCAAAATCGTTCCCCACCTTGGAAATCGAGGTCATCCCCCCCACCGTGCCATCGGTCGCCACATTGCCCGCGCGGCAAACCGGCCCCAGCGCGAGCAGAAGCGCGATGCTGGCGCACAGTGGACGGATGAATTCAGTGGGGCGTGGCACGGACGGGAGTTTAGCCTGGGATTGTGGAGATTCCAGTGCCAATATGGGGCCGCTTGCGAGACGGACTTTCAGTGCGACCAGATGGGCGATTGAGCTCGTGAGAGGTGAGATGTGAGATGACCGGCTTCGTGGGGTTTTTGCGCATTTTGGCGCGGAAACATGCATGGGATAAATGGCTGATTTTGTTTGGGTTGGAACATCGGCCTGGGGTTGTTGCAGTTTTTGCGCATTCCGCTCGTGAGGACGAAATCGCGGGAGGACACGGGATTATCGGCGATAACGGCGATTGGGTTCGTGAGACGTGAAAGGTGAGAGGTGAGAAGACCGGCTTCGTGGGGTTTTTGCGCATTTTGGCGCGGAAACCTGCATGGGGTAAAATGCTGATTTTGTTGCGGTTGGAATATCGGCTTTGGGTTGTTGCAGTTTTTGCGCATTCCGCTTGTGAGGATGAAATCGCGGGAGGAAACGGGATTATCGGCGATAACGGCGTTTGGGCTCGTGAGACGTGAGAGGTGAGATGTGAGATGACCGGCTTCGTGGGGTTTTTGCGCATTTGTGCGCGGAAATCTGCATGGGGTAAGATGCTGATTTTGTTGCGGTTGGAATATTGACTTGGGGTTGTTGCAGTTATTGCGCATTCCGCCTGGGAGGACAAAATCGCGGGAGGAAACGGGATTATCGGCGAAAGGGCGATATGGAGATATGGGAGGTTTTGCCGTGATGACGCGCTGGAATTGTTCCACGCGTTCCACGCAAGGGCGTCGCCCTTAATGCTTCTTCGCCTCCATTCCTCTGTTCCCATTTCCACCATGCAGGGAGTATCCCACATGTGGACGGGTTTGGACAGGTAGAAAAATGGTGGTCCCTGATCTCGGGGTTGGGTGCCGCGAGACAAGAGGGATAGAGGAGATGGGCGCTTCGCGCTGTGAGGTGGCCGACCGAGGACCCTTCGACAAGCTCAGAGCAGGCTCTGGCGGTCCCAGCGTCTCCTCTCGCAGCCGAAAGTTAATTACACGCTCTACGGCCAGAGTGGGTCTGGCGTTCGATTTAACACCGATACGACCAATCGTCCGTGCCGTGAATCGTTCTCGGTATGGGCTTCGGCTCCCCACGCCGAAGGTTCGATCCAGTAGCGCTGGATCGACAAGGCCGCTTCGAGACACACCATTCCCATGAAAACCCCATCCTGCCAGTTTCTCCCATATTCCACCACCAGCCGGAGGCCGATTGCCTCGAAGTCCGGCAGAGCCCGCACGGTTTTCTTTGCGGTTACCACCATCCTCACCACCTCTTGGGCGGCCCATGCCGCGGAGGTGATTGTTCTGGGTGCCGCGCAGGATTTTGCGGTGCTGGGAGGTTCGACTGTGACCAATACCGGCCCCACCGTTATCATCGGAAATCTCGGGCTGAATCCCGGCACGTCCGTCACCGGTTTTCCCCCGGGCGCGGTGACCGGCGGTGCCATACACATTAATGACATGCTGGCGATCCAGGGGCAGGCGAGTGCCGCCATCGCCTACGGGCAGCTCGCCGGCCAGGCCTTTGACACCAACCTCACGGGGCAGGACCTCGGGGGCCTCACGCTGCTGCCGGGCGTTTACCGGTTTGATACCGCTGCGCAACTGAATGGTACGCTGACGCTCGATACCGGTGGCGACCCGAATGCCGCGTTTCATTTCCAGATTGGCACAGACGTGACCACAGGGACCAATTCCGCGATTGTGCTGATGGGACTGAATGGCGCGGTGAATCAAAATGTATTCTGGCAGGTCGGCAGCTCGGCGACGCTGGGCACGGCCACCTCGTTTTACGGCAGCCTGCTCGCGTTTACGAGCATCACGCTCAACACGGGCGTGACCCTGGATTACGGCCGCGTGCTTGCGCTGAATGGCGCGGTCACGCTGGATTCGAATTCCATCAACTCCACTTTGCTGCCGAATGCGCTGGGCTCGATCTGGAGCGGCGATGCGAGCAACCTGTGGTCGGGCGGCAACTGGTCGCCAGATTTCACCGGGGCAGTCTCGTCGGCACTGACACCGAATGCGGACGTGATCTTTTCCGTCACCGGCGTCCCGCCCCAGAATCAAAACACCATCGTCGATGTGCCCACAACGATCTCGAGCCTCACGGTGAATGATCCGGCTGCGGTGACCATCTCGGGTACAAATCTGCTCTCGATTACCGGCGGTGGAGTGAATACGGGAATCACCACCAACAATGGTGCGGGGCTGGTGACGATTAATACCGATCTGCAACTGAGCGGACCTGCACAGGCGATGACGGTGAACAACGCGGCGGGGCTCGTAATCAATGGAGTCGTGGGCGGTGGCGTGGGCCTGACCAAGGCCGGAACCGGCACGCTGACCCTCGCTGGGGCAAATGCTTACACGGGGGCGACGACGATTCAGCAGGGCGTGTTGCAAGCGGCGGCGGCAAATGTCGTCCCGGCGGCCTCGGCAGTGGTGATGAACGCGGGGGCGAACTTCAATCTCGCCAACAACGCGCAGAGCGTGGGCTCGCTAGCGGGGGCTGCGGGCGCGCAAATCAATCTAGGGTCGGCTCCTTTGATCATCGGCAACGACAA
Organism: Verrucomicrobiaceae bacterium; assembly: GCA_043753265.1. Taxonomy (GTDB): domain Bacteria; phylum Verrucomicrobiota; class Verrucomicrobiia; order Chthoniobacterales; family Chthoniobacteraceae; genus SXWH01. Next base: position 3,461 of record JAYUWZ010000882.1, on the reverse strand, counting down.
CACGAGCACCCTTTACGCAGGAACGATTATCGGCACGGGCGGTGTCACAAAAGTGGGCACCGGCACGCAATCCTTTGGCGGGGCAAATGCCTACACGGGGGCGACGACGATTCAACAGGGCGTGCTGCAAGCAGCGGCGGCGAATGTCGTCCCGGCGGCCTCGGCAGTGGTGATGAACGCGGGAGCGACCTTCAATCTCGCAAACAATGCGCAGAGCGTGGGCTCGCTAGCCGGGGCTACGGGCGCGCAAATCACTCTCGGATCGGCTCCTCTGATCATCGGCAATGACAACACGAGCACGCTCTACGCGGGAACGATTATCGGCTCGGGCGGTGTGACAAAAGTGGGGACCGGCACACAGTCCTTTGGCGGGGCAAATGCCTACACTGGCGCGACCGAGGTCACTGGCGGCACGCTGCAGGCGGCGGCGGCCAACGTGATCTCGAATCAATCCGCAGTGGCCGTGCAGGCCGGGGCGGAATTCAATCTCGCGGGCTTCGATCAACACATTGGCTCGCTCGAAGGGGCCGGCGGTGTGGATCTCGGAGGCGCGAGTCTCGTGACGGGCAGCAACCAGCAGAGCACCGAATACGCGGGATCCATCGGCGGCTCGGGTTCCGTGGAAAAAGTGGGCGCGGGGACTTTTATCCTCAGCGGCAACAACACCTTCGCAGGCCAGACCAAGCTCTCGCAAGGCACGCTCGTGGTGAACGGCTCGCTCGCTGGTAATGCGCTGGTCGCCGGGGGCACGTTGCGGGGCACTGGCACGATTGGCGGGAGCGTGTTTAACCGCGCCACCATTGTGCCCGGCACCTCGGGCGGCGTCGGAAAACTGACCATCGGCGGCAATTTTACCCAGGCACCCAGCGGCTCACTGGGAATCCGCCTCGGCTCGCCGTCGAGCTATGATCGCCTCGCCATCGGCGGCTCGGCGCAGCTCAATGGCGGCTTGCAGGTTTCGTTTTTAAATGGGTTCCAGGCACAGCCCGGCGATACCTTCCGAATCCTCACCGCAGGCGGTGGCGTCTCGGGGACATTCTCAAATGTATCCGGCATTCCCGAGACCGGCACGCTGCTGAGCCTCGGCGTCGTCTATGAGTCAAACGCGGTGGTGCTGCAATTCATGCAGGGCTCCTTTGCCGGGCTGGTGCCGGATCCCGAGGGCAACCCCAACGCATTTGCAGTGGCGCAGGCGCTGGACGACCTCGCCGCGCAGGATGCAAACAACAGCCTGATCCAGGAGCTTAATACGCAGTCGCTGTCCGACGTGGCCAAGTCTTTCAGCCTGCTCTCAGGCGAGGATCTCGCCGCGATGTTCTCAGCAGGCCTCTCGCTCTCGCAGGTGCAGACCGGCAATCTGGAGCGCCGATTGAGTGAAGTGCGGCGGAGCTCGCAAGGGGGGGGTGGCTCGCAGGACGGCGCGACGGACACGCACGGCGGGCGCAGCTACGGCGGCAAGGAGACCGTGGACCACGACGGCAAAAATGCGGTGCACGCGGACGGCAAGACGGCCAAGGAAGTCGCGGCAACCGAGGAATTCGACAGCCCACGCTGGGGCTTTTACATCTCCGGCACGGGCGAGTGGGGCGACGTGGAGACGACCAGCCAAGGCAGGGGCTCGTCCTTCACCACCGCTGGGGTCACGGTGGGCGCGGATTACCGCATCAACCCGCACTTTGTCCTGGGCGCGGCCATCGGCTATGCCAATACGTCCTCGGACCTCTCCGGCGGCGGAAAGCTGAGCATCGATACCGGAAAGCTGAACCTTTACGGCACCTACCACACGGGCGGCTTTTACGTGAATGGAATCCTCGGCGCCGGCTACGGTTCCTACGATACCAAGCGGCGCACCGTGGGAGGCTTCGCGCGCGGCGACACCGAGGGCGTGGACTTTAATGGCCTAATTGGAACCGGCTACGATTTCCAATTCGGCCGCTTCACCGTGGGCCCCACGGCCTCGCTGCAATACAGCACGCTGAGCCTGGACGGATTCACGGAGCGTGGAGCAGTGGGTGCGCTGCGGGTGGAGGCACAAAGCCAAGACTCCCTGATGTCAGCCGTGGGCCTGCGGGCGACGTTTACGCAGAAGGTCGGCAAGACGATCCTGACGCCTGAAATCCGCGCCCAATGGCTGCACGAGTATCTGGATAACCAATCGACCATCGACGCGGGATTCTCACGCGGCAGATCCTATTCCGTGAAAGGTCCGGAAATTGGTCGCGATGGGCTCTTGCTGGATGTCGGAGTGTCCGCGCAATTCACTCCCACCGTCGGGGCGTTCGCATTCTACACCGGGATATTCGGTCGCGAGAACTACACGGTGCATGGGGTGAATGCGGGCGTACGGATTAGCTTTTAGCGGACGCAGGGAAGGAGTCTTTTCGTAAATCGGAGGACTTCCTCGAAACTTCGCGTTCCTTCCGCCTAACCCGGCGAAGCCAGAACCAAGGCGAAGGAACCGCCAAGAAGCCAGGACGCCAGGGAAGGAACCACGAAGACTCGAAGGCACGAAGATGAAGCAAGGGGTACTACGAAGGGCGCGAAGAACGCGAAGCCATACAGGGGAACAGTGGCTTGGGCGCTCGAGTCGACAGGACGCGCGTGCTTCAGTGCCGCTTAGAAAAACAGGAACGCAGAAATGCTGCCCCGTATCGCGGAAAGCATGTTCGTCGTTTGAAACAGAGGTACTAAAGTTAGTGTAAGTGAAGGCGCGGAGACAAGGGTGGTTTTGGGAGCGCTTTCCCCTTAATTGGAAGGGGTTCCTGCCACCCGCCGCCTATGCCCACCGCCAGAGCGGGAGCAAGCTCCCGCATTCCAGATTTGCCCCTTTCACGGAGAGAACTGGCAGCGCATTGGGCTTATCTGAGCCATTCACGAGGAAGGAGATTTGCACGGTGTTTCGAACAGGGTTTTACCGCGCGCCACTCCACAGCAACCACCAAGACTGACTGCAAGTCTGTCTCGCAATGCGCAACAGCGCCGAAAATGATCGTCAAGCCGGGGGGAGTCTTGAAAACTTGGGGCATGCTTCTCGATTCGCACCAGCACTTCTGGCGATATGACGCCGCGCAGTATCCGTGGATTCCCAAGGGGTCGCCTTTGCATCGTGACTGGCTGCCCGGGGATCTTGCGGCCTTGCAAATACCCTTGGGGCTGGCTGGGAGCATCGCGGTGCAGGCGCGGCAATCGGTGGCAGAGAGCGACTGGCTGCTGGGGCTGGCGGATGGCGACTCGCGCGTGAAGGCGGTGGTGGGCTGGGTGGATTTGCGGAGGCCGGACGTGGTGGAGGACCTGGCGCGACTGTCGCGGCATCCGCGCTTTGCCGGGGTGCGGCATGTGGCTCAGGATGAGGCGGACGATTTTCTGATGACGCCGGATTTTGTGCGCGGAGTCAGCGAGCTTTCGCAATTTGGGCTGCGGTATGATCTTTTGATTTATGAAAGGCAGCTTCCTGCGGCCAT
>JAYUWZ010000881.1:0-6270 GCA_043753265.1 Verrucomicrobiaceae bacterium | reverse complement strand
CTGACTCGTCGAGCAGGACCACGAGCTTGGTCACGTGGTCGGAGCGCAAGGCGGGCTTGCCGCGCTTGCCGAGCTCGACGGGATCGAACAGGCCGAATGCGACGTCGCCGCCTTCCCCCGGAAACAGTACCGGCACGAAGTCGCGGTACTGCGCGAACGGATTCTCCAGCTTGTCTACGGTGCCGCTCGCGCTGGTCGTCTCGATGCCCTTCCATTTGCCGAGGCGGCGCGCGTCCTCGGGCAGGAGCGAGTCGAGGCGAGGCCAGTTGGCGACGACGGCCTTGTCAGCGGTCGCGACGCTCGCCGTACCGACGAAGATCTCGGTGCCCTTCCATGCAGTTTCGGCGATGAATGCACTGCATCACCTTGTTTACAGTCGGGGGATGGAAGGTGAGTAGGTTCAGGTTCTCAATGCTTTTAAATTTGGATGGGACGTTTCGAGTCGCTGGAAGCTCCCTGTTAATGACGTTGCCCTCTTCACAAAAGGTCATCGTTCTCACGGAATCCTGTTTAATCCTGAAAATCTTGTAAATCCTGTCAAAAAACGAGGCGCTGGCAGCTTCTGAAATTTGCGGCCGAATACCAACGCGACCTGCTCACTTTAACACAGGATTTACAAGATTTTCAGGATTAAACAGGATTGTCCCTTTCCGCCGATCCTCAGGGGATATGCCTGCTTTCCAGATGCGGAATTGCGAGATGCCGAGCACGTCATCCCCGCACAAACAATCTCGCACCATGTTATGGTTCTTAACATGACAGTGATTAGTGAAGGATACGCAGGGGGCGCGACGTCTCTGCCACTTTACAGTGAAATCGATTGCCCGACATGCTCCACAACGCAATGAGGCTCCGCGTTTGGGGCGCGGAGCCTCATGAAAATGGGTGCTGATTTTAACGCGATGCGTTTAAGATGCTTACTTCGGCATCACGACCGAGTCGATCACGTGGATGACGCCGTTGGAGCCTACGATGTCGGTCTTGATGACCTTGGCACCGTCGACGGTGACCACGCCGTCCTTGACCTGGATGTCGAGGTCGCTGCCCTGCACGGTCTTGACCTTGTTGGGCTTCACATCGGCGGCCATGATTTTGCCGGGGACCACGTGGTAGGTGAGCACTGCGGCGAGCTTGGCCTTGTTCTCGGGCTTGAGCAGGTTGTCCACCGCGCCGGCCGGGAGCTTGGCAAAGGCTGCATTGGTGGGGGCGAAGACGGTGAAGGGACCGGTGCCACTGAGGGTCTCCGCGAGTCCGGCGGCCTTCACGGCTGCGACGAGGGTGGAGAAGTCAGGGTTGCCCGCGGCGATGGCCACGACGGTCTGAGGTGCCTTGTCTTCCGCGGCGATGACTCCAGGTGTGAAGGAGGTGGCGAGGAGTGTGGCGAGGCTGAGTGCGAGAATGCGTTTCATGTTTAGGTATTTTGGATTGTTGATTCGAGCGATCCGGTTTGCGGATGCATGAATGGAACGCAGCGGGTGCACGAATGGCCGTAGGAATAAGATTCTAAAAGCGAGCCCCGGGTGCGTCCGCAAAGAGGTGGTGAGCGTTTGCGCGTAGCTTTGTTTTTTGCAGTGGCAACTGGGTGAAACAGGGCTCGCAACCCTGGGCTAAATGATAAAACGCCTTGGGCGTAGCTCCCAGCCTTTCCAACTGCACAAAAAGCCCTCAATTCACGTGCATCACCCCCGCACCAATGCTATGATGCAACTGTGGAAGGGAATCAGGAGAGGAACGATAAAACAGCGGCACCGCTGCTCGAATCGAGTGCCGTGGAACACGTGGAACATCCAGCGCCGCCACTACATGAAGAACCGCACACACAATGCGCAATAACTCCAACAACCCCCACTCACTCCTCGTCTCATCGACCACCACGCTCCCATCGCATCTATCGCCGATAATCCGCTCCCACTCCACAAACCGAACCACCCAAGTCTTTTGCATCGCAGCATTATCGGCGACACTTCATCGCCGATATTCCCCGACAACCCCGAAACGCGCCTCAGCTCTCAAATGCGCAACAACTGCAGAAACCCCCCTGCCAAAGCGCAAAAACCGCCCCGCCCGCTCCATCGCATCTATCGCCGATAATCCAATCGACTCTCGCAAACCAAACCGCCCAAGCGATTTGCATCGCAACATTATCGGCGATGCTGCATCGCCGATATTCCCCACCCACCCCAGAAAACGCATCTTCATCCGGAAGCGCAACAACTGCAACAACGGTGCCATCGCTCATCCCATCCCTCATCATTTCACCCGCCCACTCGATCGCCGTTATCGCCGATAATCCCCAAACTCCCGTCCCCGCCGCCCATCGACGCGAGCACCCAAACCAATCCACCCCTGTATGTCTTCGCGTTCTTCGCGCCCTTCGCGGTAATAATAACCCATCCGCAGCACCACCACCGTCCAGACCACGGACCATTCATCCCGTTAAATCTTTAAATCCCAGTAATCCTGTCCTGCATTCGCCGCGCTCAAAAACCTCACCTACCTACTGAATATGGAAATCAAAAGAAGCGGTTCACAACCTTCGGGCAAAGGCCCGGCGGATTGGTTCACTGGCACGGTGCGGATCGATCCATTGTTCCAGCCTGCAGCCCCGGCGCGGACGGCGGGGGCGAGCGTCACGTTTGAGCCGGGGGCGCGCACGGCCTGGCATACGCATCCGCTGGGGCAGACGATCATCGTCATGGCGGGGTGCGGGCGGGCGCAGTGCGAGGGTGGGGCGATTGAGGAGATTCGACCGGGGGATGTGGTGTGGTTTCCGCCGGGCGTGAGGCACTGGCACGGGGCGGCGCCGGCCACGGCCATGACGCACATCGCAATCCAGGAAGCGCTCGATGGCAAGGTGGTCGAGTGGCTGGAGCAAGTCACTGACGACCAATACCGGGGTTGGCACGAATCCTAATCCGCAACTCGTTGCCCTATGTATAAAACCAAAGTCTTTTCCGCACTCAGCACCACCTCGCCGCTGGCCGCCAGCAGCGTCTCGCGCCGCATGCCACTGGAGCGCGATGTGCAGATTGAAATCCTCTTTTGCGGCGTGTGCCACTCCGACCTGCACTACGCGCGCGACGAATGGCACGACGTGATGCCCACGGTGTATCCGTGCGTGCCAGGGCACGAGATCGTGGGGCGCGTGACGTCGGTGGGCTGGGGCGTGAGCAAATTCAAGGAGGGCGACCTCGTGGGCGTGGGCTGCATGGTCGATGCGGACCTCACGTGCCCGAATTGCAAGGAGGGCCTGGAGCAATTCTGCCCCAACCAGGTGCTGACCTACGGCTCGCCTGACAAGCACGGCACCGCGCCGGTGACCTACGGCGGCTACTCGGACAGCATCGTGGTGGATGAGCGGTTCGTCCTGAGCATCCCGGCCAATCTCGACCTCGCCGGGGCCGCGCCGCTGCTGTGCGCGGGAATCACCACCTACTCGCCGATGCGCCACTGGGGCGTGACTCAGGGCAAGAAAGTGGGTGTGGTGGGACTGGGAGGGCTCGGCCACATGGGAGTGAAATTTGCCCACGCATTTGGCGCGCACACCGTGGTATTCACCACCTCGGAGAGCAAGAAGGAGGACGCGCTGCGGCTCGGCGCGGACGAGGTGGTCATCTCCCGCAATGCCGCCGAGATGAAGCCGCACGCGGGCACGTTTGATTTCATCCTCGATTGCGTCGCTGCCGAACACGACATCAACGCCTACCTCAACCTGCTCAAGCGCGACGGCAACCTGACGCTCGTCGGCGCGCCCGAGAAGCCACTGCCCGTGGCGGCGTTTGGGCTCATCATGGGCCGCCGCAGCCTCTCGGGATCAGCCATCGGCGGCATTGCCGAGACGCAGGAGATGCTCAACTTTTGCGGCGAGCATAATATCACCGCGGATGTGGAAATCATTCCGATCCAGAAAATCAATGAGGCGTATGAGCGGATGGCGAAGTCGGATGTGAAATACCGGTTCTCGATTGATATGAGTTCGCTAAAGGGGGAGTAGGCGTGCAAGATAGCCGCGAGAAAATGTGCACCGTCATCGCCAAAGAATCCGCACGCAGGGTCGCCATCCTGACCGGCCTGCCATGCTGTCTGGCTGTTGAGGAGGTAGCGGCGGCAATTCCCAAAGTCAGCAGGGAGAATGGGTGGTTTGAGTTGTTTGATGGCGAGATCGAAACCCAGACTCCGGGCTGGGCATCCTGGCTCGAAGGTGAGTCAAAGATGAAAGCGCTCAAGGGTCTGCCGACAACCTGCAGGGGGAAGAAGGTATGGTTCTTTGATGTGGGAGAAAGGTATGCCGCGCTGCCTGCGGGCAAACCGCACGGAAGACGGCTACGACTGCTGACTCGATGAACTCTGCCAAACCCATGCACAGCGGCACCCACGAGCCAGTTCCAGTGATTCTTTCAAGGGCGCAGGCTTTGGTGTTGTTCGAGTTCCTATCGCGTTTCTGTGAGAAGGACCAGTTAGACATTCGGGACCCAGCCGAGGAGCGGGTGCTGTGGGACATTCTAGCCGTTTTGGAAAGTGCCCTGCCCGAACCCTTCGCGCATGATTACGATCAGCAACTCCAAAGAGCACGTGAAAGCATTCGCGATCCAGTTTGAAGCCATGAATCCCAACGTTTGCTCCATGATCGCATCTCCCGCGGATCTCCAATGCATCATTGGCAAGCGCCCCTGGCACGTCTGGAAGGGCGTTGGCTCTTTCATGCTGTTTGAGTTTGGCCGACCGCGCCGGAACGAGGACGGGAGCAAGAGCGGCACCTACACGCTTTGGATCTACATGGCCGACTGGCGCATTCTCAAAGACCGTAAGGAGCTCGCGCATTCCGAATCGCCCGACACCACCATCCATCGCGCAGCCGAGGCGCTCACCGCCAAAAAGCTGGAGTGCGTTGTGCTGAGGGCATTCATCGAAAAGCGAAAGGTAAGACACGGGGTCGCTCTCAACTTCGAAGAAGGTTGCAGCTTGCAGGCTTGGGCCTATCCGCGCGGCAGGGCGGACGAAGATGTATTCATGCTCTACACACCCAGCACCTTTATCACCTACGGCCGCGATGGCACTTTGGTTTCCGAACCGAGCAAACGGAAATGACCGACAAAAAGAACCCGTGATTCAACGACTTCCTACCCTGCTCGTCATAGCACTACTTCTGCAGGCCTGCGCATCCCGGCCAGATCCTCGCTTTGCGAATTTTCCCGAGCCGCAGCGCTCCTGGGTTTCCAAGGAACTGCGAGAGCGGCCGGATTCGCAGTTTTCGCGTGCGTATCGTGGCGAGCCGGATGCGTTGCACGCCACGTTTCACCGCGTGATGGAGCCGGACCTTGATGGTGGTGAATCCGAGGGCTTTCTGTTTAATATCATCGCCATTCGTGGCGCTCTCGGCGACGAGCGTTTCTTCTCTGCGCTTTCAAAGGAGTCACCCGAAATCCAGCGCCGCATGAAAGATTTCGCACCACTGCAATGAACATGATCGAGTTACAGACATCCGACCACCCGAGCGCTGAAGATAGCGGTTTTGTCTTCCGGCAGCTCATCGGTTTTAACGAATCTCACACCGGCCCCGCGTCCGCGCGCGAGTTGGCGATCTTTGCACGACGCGGCACGGAGATTGTGGCTGGGCTGATTGGGTTCACGCACTGGAACTGGCTGCACATCCGCTATCTCTGGGTCTCCGAGACGCTGCGCCATCAAGGGCTGGGGCGGCGGCTGGTGGTGGCCGCTGAGCGCGAGGCCCGGCTGCGCGGCTGTGAGCACGCGCACCTGGATACGTTCACCTTTCAAGCAGTCCCGTTTTACGAAAGCCTCGGCTACACGGTCTTCGGACGGCTGGCGGACTATCCCCCGGGGCATACGAAGGTGTTTTTGCAGAAGCGGAATTTGGGGATCGTGGACGATGAGGAACAGGGTATCGCAGAGGCTCTGTGCAGGGATGCCGATTTCGTTGCGAATCCCAAGGCGGGCATGACTTTAGAGCAACTCGATCAGCAAATTGCAGACCGCCGAATCTGAAGTCATTTATCAAAGGTGGTGCGCAACAGCGGAATAGACGAGGTTTTCTGTGATGCGAAAGGTCAAGTGGCACCGCTACGCGGCGCGGCCCTTTGTGGCTTGTTCCGAGGGTTCGCTTCGCTCACGCCACGTATTGTAGTGATGCCGCTACGCGGCGAAATGCAGCGCTTCGCTTCTGGAAGATGAAATACACAGCCTTCACGAAGGGCGACACGAGGGGTATCGGACTTTATAGTCTAAAACAGCGACATCTCGGCGTCCTCG
>JAYUWZ010000880.1:0-6275 GCA_043753265.1 Verrucomicrobiaceae bacterium | reverse complement strand
AATTACCCCGCTTCGAGCAAACGTGGTCCCGGCGCGGAACTTATCTGCCTCCAGCTCACCCCCGGCGTCCCCACCGTGGCCCAGGTGCTCAAGGCCATCCTCAGCACGGTGCCCATCGATATCGTCAACACCATGGGCATCCCCGCCGACGACCCCTACGCCAGCCACGGAGAACCACCCGCCTGGAAGGAATTCCGCACCATCACCACCGAGGCCGGAATCACCGCCGACATCGAGCCCATCTCCAAGTGGGACTTCTACAAAGCCGTCGAGGGCCCCGACCACGTCCTCACCATCCAAACCGCCGACCAAGCCCTCTGGGCCAACGTCCTCCTAACAGTGGGCTGCCGCGTATCATAATCCAGAGATCGGAAATGCAATCACCCAGCCACCACCGCAGCCCATCGACGCGAGCGCCCATACCACTTCCTTTTTGTATGCTTCGCGTCCTTCGCGCCCTTCGCGGTTTCTCTGCTTGGTGCCTTGGCGTCGTGGCGGTTCCCTTACCCCCTGCGTTCTTTTCCTTCCGCCCCACCCGCATTCTGTCTTCCATCAACCCGTGAAGAGCTTCGACTTCGTCATCATCGGCAGCGGCATCGCTGGTTTGAGCCTGGCCCTCAAGGCCGCCCGCGCCGGGTCCGTGGCCATCATCACCAAAAAAGCGAAAGCAGAGACCAATACCGCATGGGCGCAGGGCGGCATCGCCTCAGTTACCGCCGAGACCGATAGCTTCGAGGCACACGTCCAGGATACCCTCATCGCCGGCGCGGGCCTTTGCGACGAGGAGGTCGTGCGCGGCATCGTGCGCGACGGCCCCGCCCGCATCGCCGAGCTCATGGAGATCGGCGTGCAGTTCGACCACCTCGGCAACGGCGCGCCCGACCTCACCCGCGAGGGCGGCCACAGCGCCCGACGCATCCTCCATGCACGCGACGCCACAGGTCGCGAAATCGAGCGCGCCCTCCTGGAGGCCATCGCCCGTGAAAAACGGATCACGCTGCTGGAAAATCACACCGCCATCGATCTCATCACCCTGCGCAAACTCGGTCTCTCCGCCGTGCGCAATCGTTGCGTCGGTGTTTACGTGCTCGATGAAGCCAGCGGTGAGGTGGAGACGCTTCGCAGCGACCGCATCGTGCTTGCCACCGGCGGTTGCGGCCGCGTCTACCGCTACACCACCAACCCCAGCATCGCCACGGGCGACGGCGTGGCCATGGCCTGGCGCGCGGGTGCAAAAGTGGCCAACATGGAGTTCATCCAGTTCCACCCCACCTGCCTCTTTCATCCGGCCGCCCGCAGCTTCCTCATCAGCGAGGCCGTGCGCGGCGAGGGCGGCAAACTCATCGGCAAGGACGGCAGGGAGTTCATGCAAAAGTACGACCCGCGTGGAGCCCTCGCCCCGCGCGACATCGTCGCCCGCGCCATCGACGCCGAGATGAAGCGCACCGGCGCTCCCTCGGTCTTCGTAGACATCTCCCACAAGCCCGCAGAGTTCGTAAAAAGTCATTTCCCGACCATTTATGAACGCTGCCTCTCGCTCGGCATCGACATCACCAGGGAGCCCATACCAGTCGTCCCCGCCGCTCACTACCAGTGCGGCGGAGTGGTGTGCGGTGAGCACGGCGAGACTTCGCTCAATGGCCTCTACGCCATCGGCGAAGTCGCCTGCACCGGACTCCACGGCGCAAACCGCCTCGCCAGCAATTCCCTGCTCGAGGCCGTCGTCCTCGCCCACCGCACCGCCGAGGCGCTCGTCACATCACAACCACCCATCGAGCCCAATCTGTTCGACCTCCCCGCGTGGAAAACCGGCAAGGCCACCGACGTCGATGAACTCGTGGTGATCTACCACAACTGGGACGAAATCCGCCGCCTCATGTGGGACTACGTCGGCATCGTCCGCACCGACAAACGCCTCCAGCGCGCCGGTGCCCGCCTGCGCAATCTCACCGCCGAGGTGGAGGAATTTTATTGGGACTTCAAAGTGACCTCGGAACTCCTGGAACTTCGCAACCTCGTCACCGTGGCCTCCATCATCGTGGACTGCGCCCTCCTCCGCAAAGAAAGCCGCGGCCTCCACTACAATCTCGACTACCCGGAAACCGACGACCGCTACTGCCGCCCCACCGTCGTCGAGCGCGGCTAAAACCAATTCAAAACAACGAGGGCAGGATGCAAAAGGACAAGAGAATAGGAGAGCAAGGCGCCAAAGTTCATCGCGAGCTGCGCGCATGCCAGCATTGCTGTCCCTCAATCCCCCGAACCCTACACGTAAGCACTAAGCCTGCTGCTTCCACCCCGGGGTGTCGGACAGTAGCCGGGGATAACATCCCCGGAAAAAACGCGCAAGCGCTGCACCCCGGATGGGGTGCCGGAAGTCGACGCTTGGCGTTTGATCCTGTGGAACTTCATGGCCCCCGCAAAGAGCCAACACCCTCACTTTGCAGCCAGCTTCTTCGTAATCTCCGCGACGTGCTTCCCCTGAAACCTCGCCTGTGCCAGTTCCTTCGCACTCGGCTGGCGCGACCCATCAGGGCCCGCGATGGTGCCGGCACCGTAAGGCGAACCACCCTTTACCTCACTGATATCCGTGAGTTCCGGGCAGGAGTATGGAAGCCCCACATACACCATCCCGTGGTGCAACAGCGTGGGAATGAAGGTGAGAATCGTGCTCTCATTGCCGCCACCCGTTCCGGTGCTGGTGAAGACGCTGCCGACCTTTCCGACAAGCGCGCCGCTCATCCAATGGCTGCCGGTCTGATCCAGGAAGTTGCGCATCTGCGCAGCCATGTTTCCAAAGCGCGTGGGCGTGCCAAAGATGATGCCATCATAGTCGGCAAGCTCCTTGGGCGAGGCCTCGGGTGCCGATTGATCCAGCTTCGCGCCATACTTGGCAGCGACATCAGGAGGCATCAATTCTGCCACGCGTTTCACAGTGACTTCGACACCATCAACACCCTTCGCGCCTTCGGCAATCGCGCTGGCGAGGGTTTCGATGTGGCCATACATGGAGTAATAAAGGACGAGTATTTTGCTCATATTGGTAAGGTTAGTTTGGATGGTTTATTTCGAGATCTTGGCGTCTACCGAGTAACGGCCCGCTCCACCGATGAAGATGGCGACAAACGCGCCCAGGTAGAGGTATGCGAGTTCCCCCGAGCCTGGCGGGGGGGCCATGGGATCGAGCACCGCCTTGTGTGCAACGAAAAAGGCCACGCCCATGGTCACGATGAGCGTCAGCGCCGCCCATCGCGTAAAGAGCCCCAGCACGATGAGCGCTGCGCTCACGCTCTCGGCAAGGATGGCAGCAACGGCCAGGAACTTCGGAAAGCCCTTTCCATCAGCGTGCATCATTTCCACCATGGCGCTGAATTTGTTCAGCTTTACCATGCCGTGGAGGAGGAGCATGGACAGGCCGAACCAGGCCCGCAGGGCAAGCATGCCCAGATCGGGAATGGCGGGGAAATAAGTGAGCGTGAGGAATTTTTTCATAGGTCGTTTGCTTGGTTGGTTTCGTTATCGAGGTGCAAGTTACGCGAGGTCGAAAAGCAATGCTTCACTGGCATCGTGCGACTCGATGGTGTGGATGCCCGCGTCGTCCAAGGCAAGCGCATCGCCAGCCTCCAGCGTGGTGCCGTTCAGGATCATCGAACCACGTGCGACTTGCAGCCACAGCCCGCGCCCTGCGCGCAGTTCATGCGTCACGCTCTGCCCGGCCTTGAGCAGCACGCGATAGATATCCGCGTCGGCAGAAATGGTGGCGGAATGGTCCCGGCCATCAGGCGAAATCACAAGCACCTTCGGCGCATCAGCCTGCTCCTTCGCAGGCTCCCACTCCGTGTAGCGCGGCGGCAGTCCATGCGAGAGCGGCTTGATCCACACTTGCAAAAAGTGCGCGGCCTCCGAGTTCGAGGGATTGAACTCGCTGTGCATCACGCCCTTGCCTGTACTCATCAACTGCACCTGGCCCGCGCGCAGCGTGCTGCCATTGCCGAGGCTGTCCTTGTGTTGCAGCGCACCGCTCAGCACATAGCTGAAGATTTCCATATCGCGGTGCGGGTGCGTGGGAAATCCGCCACCGGGTGCCACGTGGTCTTCGTTGATCACGCGCAGCGAGCGATAGCCCATGTGTGCTGGATCATAATAGTCGGCAAACGAGAAGGTGTGGCGGGAATTGAGCCAGCCGTGGTCGGCGTGACCCCTTTCGTTGGATTTGCGGATTACTTTCATGAACGCACTTTAAAGCCCGGCAGTCGCTTTCCGGAAATATCATGTTGCTTGGCTCAGCATACCTGAAAGGTATACTCACTTAACTGCATGGAACTACGCCATCTTCGCTATTTCGTCGCCGTTGCCGAGGAACAAAATGTGACCCGCGCAGCCGAGCGTCTGCGGGTCTCCCAGCCCCCGCTCAGCAGGCAGATTCGAGACCTGGAGGACGAACTCGGCGTGGCCCTCTTCGCACGCAGTGCGAAGAGCCTGCGCCTCACCGAGGAGGGCAAGCTCTTCCTCGGCGAGGCACGCAGCGTCTTGCAAAGGGCCGACGAAGCGGTCCGCGCCGTGCGCTCCCTCGCAGGCGGCACCTCTGGCGAACTGCTCCTCGGCTACGCTCCCTCGCCCACCGTCGAGTTGCTCCCACCCGCACTCGCCGCTTTCCAGCAGGCTCTCCCATCCGTGCGCGTGACACTCCGCGATCTCTCCAGCGAGGAGATGATCGCCCAGTTGCGCGACCGCAAACTGCACCTCGCCTTGATGGTGCAAGCCAGCGCGGTGTCGATGAAGGGCATCGTGTTTCATCCGTTGCGGAAGTACGCGGTGCATGTGGCACTGAGCCCACTCCACCCGCTCGCCAAGTCCCGCCGCGTGACCGTCGCGCGCCTCGCGGAGGAACGCCTCGTGGGCTACACCCGCGCCGACTACCCGGAGTATCACCGCTGGCTCGAAGTCCTCTTCGCCGGCACCCGCAAGCGTAAGGGCGACACCATGCCAGGCCCGCTCGTCGCGGAGGAATACGACAGCGCCACCAGCCTCATCGCCGCAGTGGAGGCAGGCCGCGGCCTCGCGTTGGTGCCGGAATCCTTCGCCTGCTTCGCCGGACCAAGAGTCACGCTCCGGCCCATCACCCCGGCGCCAGACCCTCTCGTAGTCGGCATCGGCCACCTTACCGGACCTCTTTCACCATCCGCGCTACGCTTCGTGGAAATCGTCCGCGCAGCGGCCTCGCTTTAGTATGAGGCTTTTTAAGAAAAACAAAAACAAAAAGGCCGCAGCCCTTCGCAGGACTGCGGCCCTCCTATGTCTATGGGGTATGAAACGCTGGCTAGATGACCGTCTCGAAGCCTTTCGGCGTGAGCCCGTTTCCGAGCACCAGTGCGTTGACGGTGAGCGTGTCGGCCGCGAGACCGCCATCCACCTTGAAGGTGCTGAAGAAGTCAGCGCTGCCCGCGATGGTGAGCTCGTCGATCCCATTACCGAGCGCGACCGTGCCATTCACGTAGCCCGCGCCCGCCGTCGCAAGCGTGACCGTGTCGGTGCCGATGCCCGTGGAAAGGTTGAACTTCCACAACGAGCTGAATGTTTCGACTGCGATCACATTCGCGCCGTCGCCGGCAGCAATCTTCGCATCCGCATACAGGGTGACATCCGCGCCGATGAGCACGAAGTCCACACCCGTGGTGCCCGTGTAGCTAAGGCCCCCGGACACCATGCCGGAGTATGCGTTGAACGTATTGGCGCCGCTCCCCAGCGACAGGGAAAGGCGACCGTGGATCAATGGGCCGCCAGCGCCGACGGTGCCGAGTTGCACCGTATCGTCGCCGATCGTTCCGTTGATCCGGGCGATGCCAACGACGATGGCGTCGGTGGTGATCGTGGTGAGGTTATTCCCCGCCCCAAGGTTGAAGCTCAGAGCGCCGCGCACCATGGAGTGACCGACGAACACATCATCCGAACCAGCAGCACCCGTGACGGTGAGATTGCCACCCACCACACCGACAGCGCCACCAGGCAGCCCGCCGATTTGGAACGAGGCATCCCCTGTCTTGGCCGAGAGGGCGGCATTGCCCGCCACAAGCCCGCCGAGGATGAAGTCGCCCGCGCCGCTGGCATTGAGCGTGCCTGCTTTCGCGTCGTCCCCGAAGTGGAAGCTGCCGCCATTGGAGGCGCTCGAAAGCACCCCGCGAACGGCTACCGAGCCGCCGCCGATGAGCACTTCGTTGGACCCTTTTCCGGTGATGGCCAGATTGCCGCGAATCGCAGCCTCGCTCACTTCCACT
>JAYUWZ010000879.1:0-6278 GCA_043753265.1 Verrucomicrobiaceae bacterium | reverse complement strand
TGATTTGGAAGTGCTCTGGGTCACTCAATGGGGAGGGACCGGTGCGGAGACTGCGCTGGACCTGGTTGTGGATGGCAATGGCGATGCGTATGTGTCGGGGCAATTCTCCTCCTCGGGAGCAAAGTTTTTCGGGGCCACTTCGTCCAGCAACGCTTCCCCCGCCTCGCCGCAGGGATTCGTATTCAAGGCCTCGGGAATTAATGGACTTGCGGTGACGTCCTTTAACGCCGATGGGCAGCTTACCTTTGGCAATACCACGGGGAACAGTTCGGTGAATGCGATGGCCTTCGACGACAACGGCTTGCTGATGATTGGCGGGCGCATGGATGGCACGGGCAATGGCGTGAACGGCTCGGGGTCTTTGGATGCCTCGGACACCGACGGGTACGTGGCGCGCATCGATTCCACAGGCAACCAAGATTTCATGTTTGGCGGCTCCTTCGGAGGAATAACAGTGGGGCTGGCATCGGCCAATGACTCCGTGTTTCGCATCGAGTTGGACGCGGGCAACAATCTATACGTGGGTTTCCGCTCCGTGGATAGCCTCAGTGGGGCCACCATCTACTCGATCTCGGCCTTTGATGGGGCCATGAACCTTCCCCTCTCGGGCTTTGCCGGAGGTGGCACTCTCCCCATTGCCGCTGCCGCATCCGGCCAGCCTGACATCGATGTGGATTTCGATTTGGATGACAGTGGAAGGGTGGTCGCCGCGACGACCATCAACAACAGTGCAGTGGGCATCTTTCGTTTTAATTCGGAAGGGGATCCCGATACGAGCTTCGGCCCTGGTGCCGGGACCGGCGATGGTGGGGTAAATGCGATCTCAGCGGCCGCCGGTTCCGTCTCGCTGCAAATCGCGCCCGACGGCCAGATTTATGTGGCCGGTGAGACCATGTCGAAAAACTATATCGGGCGGCTCACTGCCAACGGATTGACGGATTTCACGGTAGGCACATTTGGCGTTCTGGAGTATGGCGCAGTTGTGTCGTCTTACGGCGGGAAATCGGACGTAGGCTTTGCCTTTGATCCGGATGGAAATCTGCTCCTGCGTGACTCATACTCGGGCAATCCCGACCTCGATCCGAGCAAGGGGGTGAAGAAACTGGGTGCCTCGTCGCCAAGTCTCCCCGGTGGGGATAGCTACCTCCTTAAGTTTTCGCCAAATGCGGCGGCAGCTGGTTCGCAGGTGATTATCGATGCGGCTGGCAATATGCAGATCGTCGTTAGCCTCACCGGGCCGGGGCGCGTGGAAGTGGTGGAAGATGGGGAGTTTGGTCAGGGCTCTATTGGGTTCATCAGGCTTTTCGACACCACGCTGGCGTCGAACCTTACGGTATCGATCAAGAATTTCATCGAGGGCACGAGCATTGGGCACATCGTCACCACTGCGCAGAATCAGCACATGGGTGGGATCAAAATCGACCCGCGTATTACGCTGGGATTTGGGGATGCGGATGCGGAACCGGAAATCCTGATCTCCGGGAAGATCAACAACATCGTGCTGGGGGACATCTCAGGGGAGTCGATCATCAGCCTCGGAAAAGACCTCCCCTATGACGTCCCGAAAAACACGACGATCCCGGATACCTACAACAACAAGCCAAACTTCAGCGCCCAAAAAGTACGGGGGGCAAACTTCCAACTCAATGTAACCGGAGATGGCGCCGAGCAGGGCATTGGCGGTGGCGGGCTGGGCGTAGTGTCATTCCTAGAGTGGAATCAGGAGGGGTTCATCCGAACCACTCAGAGCATCGGCAGCTTTCTTGTGAAGCAGGGGGATTTCTTTGGCATTCTGGAGGTGGACAAATTTGGCGTCGGTGCTGAAACCACGGCGAACGTGGGAAGCATGACCATCGCCAATGGAGACTGGGGAAGCAGCGGCACGGACGTGGAGGGCACAATCGGCGTGTTTGACGTGGATGCGTTCCTCGCGGGTGCGGCCATCGAGGCGGGCTCCATCGGCAAAGTGACCACGGGCAACGGCGAATTCAACGGCACCCTGACGCTTACCGATGTCCAGGCCAAGGGAGTGGCCACTTTTACGGTGGCGACGGATTTCACGGGCAAGGTGATTTCACAAGCACCGCTGAAGAAGCTCGTCATCAAGGGTGATTTCAAAGGTTCCCTGACGGCACCGAGCATCGCATCGATCACGGCGTTTTCTTTCGACGGGGCAACGGTGGGAGACGATTTGGGCGATCCTCTCAGGGGGAACATCACCGCCACGACCGGGTTGCTCGGGCTGCTGCGCTCGACATCGGGAACATTCCAGAACTACGAGATTTCTTCGACGATAGGACACATTACGGGCATCAAAGTGGGTCTCACCAAACTGGCCGCAGACACCATTGGACTGGACAATGTCTCGATTTCGGCGGCGAGCATCGGATCCATCAGCGTGACGCTGGCGGGCGATGCAAAAACTTCGGGGGTGGATCTCACCGCCATTCGCAACAGCACTTTTACGGCGACCGGGAAGATGGGGCTGGTGAAGGTAATCTTGAGCGGCGCGACGGGCTCCACGCTTGGACTGAGCGATGCGACATTTACGGCGGGCAGCATCACCAACGTGCTGGTGAATGCCAGTAAGAGCAAGGCGCTGGGTTCGACCTCGCAGGCGGTGAACCTCGCGGAATTCAACGCGACGACGACTATCGGCCCGGTGACGATCCTCGGCGATGCCACGGCAGCGCAGGTGACCGGGCTCACGGTGTGGGCGGGTGGCAAGATCGGCCCTGTGACTGTGAAAGCCAAGACCGCCGAGCAGGGTGCGCTGGTGGAAAGCTCGCTGCTCGCAGGGCAGTCTTTCGACACGACGGGTATCCTGGACTCGAAAGAACTCGCGAAGCGGCTCGCCGCTGCGAGCATCGGGCCGGTGAATATCAGCGGTTCGATGAATGGCAGCACCATTGCCGCCGGCGGAACGGTGGGCGTGGTAAATGTGGGCGGGACAATGTCGGTTTCCAACGTGCTCGCCGGGGCAAAGCTCGGAGACAATCGCTTCCTTGGCGGGGGCGATGATACATTCCACCGTGCGGGGGTGATTAATTCGGTGTCCATAAAAGGAGCATTCGACCGGAGTAATCTCTCGGCAGGTGTGAGCACCGTGGATGGGGTATTTGGCAATGGGGACGATGTGGCGGCGGACGGCATCGGCGCGCTGACGGTGGTGTCGGCAATCAAGTCGATTAAGATTGGCGCGGCCACTGCGCTGCAGGGAGCCATTGCCGGGCCGCATAACTACGCAATCCAAGCGGGGGTGATTGGCAAGATGACGGTCGAGGGACAGAAGGTCGCCGACTTTTCCGTGCCCTTCCTTCTGGACGTCGCGCCTGCTGGCGAAGGCACGGAGGATATTCTGGTGCGGATACTCTAATCATAAAATGTTGCGTCTCTCTTAAAGATTGCTGGCGTTTTCCAAAAGGAGCGGCATGTTGCACCGTCTGTGAGCGACCGAACTACACATCCGTCGTTCTCCCTCGAACTCCCGGCCGGCGACTTTGATGCTTTCATCTTCGACTGCGACGGCACCCTCGCCGATACCATGCCCACGCACTTCAGAGCGTGGCAGACAGCGCTGGGGGCAGCCGCAGGCGATTTTCCGGAAGCCATGTTTTACGAGCTCGGCGGTGTGCCGACCTCGCGAATCGTCGAAATCCTGAATGAACGCCACGGCTATAACATGCCTGTCGCGGAGACGGTGGCTCGCAAGGAGAACCTCTTTCTGGAACTCAGCGTGGAGATAGCGGCGATTGAGCCGGTGGTGGCGCTGGCCCGGGAATGGCACGGTCGCAAGCCTCTGGCCGTCGCGAGCGGCGGGCATCGCCGCATCGTGCACAATACCTTAAAGGCGCTGGGTATCTGCCATCTTTTCGAGACGATCGTGTGCAGTGAGGATTACCTGCGCGGCAAGCCGCACCCGGATCCGTTTCTAGAAGCGGCGCGCCGGCTTGGCGTAGTTGCGGAGAAGTGCCTCGTGTTTGAGGACACCCAGACGGGCGTGCAAGCAGCGACTGCAGCGGGAATGGCGAGCGTGCTGGTGCCTGCCTACAAGCGGTAGCCTTGGGTGGGATTTCTTACTTTCTGCGCTCCGCGCTTGGCTTCTATCCGCGCGTCGTTATAACGATCTGCGTGCGCCCGACTTTCGTCCTCCTCGTATTCATTGCCGCAGGACTGCAAGCTGCCGACAAATTCACCGGCTGGCAGAGTTGCGCGACGTCTGGCTGCCACGGCGGGGGGAAGGGGAAGGACCAGATTCAAATTCTCTTTGGCCCGGATGGAAAGGCGAGGGAGGTGCATCGCGACATTCACAAGGGCATCAACAGTCCGGGCATAGGCCGTTCACTGGAGATGGCGAAGGCACTGGGCATTGCCGATTATCGCAAGAGCGAGCAATGCATGGTGTGCCATTCGCCAATGGAGACGGTGCCCAAGGAGCGCTTGGCGATTCCGAATCCCAATCTCGATGTGTCGTGCGAGACATGCCACGGACCGGCGGAGAAGTGGCTGTTATCCCACACTCGCAAGGATGTGACCCACGCCCAGCGGGTGGCCATGGGGATGCGCGATCTCCAGACACCCTACCAGCGTGCGAATACGTGCGTGGGATGCCATGCGAACCTTTCGCCCGCGTTGCAAAAGGCTGGGCACCCCGAACTGCGCTTTGAACTCGGCAGGCAGATCGCCTCGCTGCCCCCGCACTGGCCGGGCACCGAACAACCGGCCCGCAACTGGCTTACAGGCCAGGCGGTGCTCTTGCGGGAATTGTGCTGGCAGGTGGAGAAGAATACCGCTCCCGCCGACGTGCCGGAGCGCATCCGGGCCATTCACTGGCTGCTGCGTGAAACACCGTCAGGTGGCCGGGTGCTCCCGGACGCCAAGGGCGATACCGCACCCCCCGCATTGCGTGCCGCCGCAGACAAGCTGGCGCGGGAGGCGAGTGGTGGTGACTGGGACAAGGGAGAGACTCGCAAGCTGTTCGATCGAGTGGTGGAACTCGCCAATGGACTGGCGGGAGAAAAGCCGGACGTGCAGTTGCGGCGCGCGCAGGTGCTGGCACGGGCCATGGGTGCCCTCGCTCGAGGACTCGACGCGAAGGCTGCGGAGACCAACAAGATTGCGCTGCTCGCACTGGAAAATAGCGTGCTGGTGCCGGAGAAATTCGATCTCGGGGTATTCTCGGAGACGGCCACGAAACTGCGCATCGCGCTCGCTGCGAAACCATAACCCGTGGCGATGAAGCTCACGGGTAAACATGCACTGGTCACCGGGGCCGGGAGCGGGATTGGCCGCGCCATTGCGGAGCGTTTTGCCGCCGAAGGTGCGCGGGTGTATGTGCTGGAGTTAAATGAGGAGGCTGCTGCCGGGACGATTTCGACAATTCGGGATGCCGGTGGAGAGTGTGAGGCTCTCATAGCGGATGTGAGCGACACAGAATCAATGCGCGCCGCCTTTGAGAAAGTGCCGCAGCTCGAGGTGCTCGTGAATAATGCGGGTATCGCGCATGTGGGAAATGTGCTGAACACCACGCCTGCCGATATGGATCGGCTTTACGCGGTGAACGTGCGCGGCGTCTACCACGGGCTCCACTTTGGCCTGCCCAAGTTGCTCGCGGCGGGAGGTGGCGCAGTGCTGAATTTGTGCTCGGTCGCCGCGAGGGTGGGCATTGCGGATCGCTTTGCGTATTCCATGACGAAGGGCGCGGTGCTCAGCATGACGCTCAGTGCCGCGCGCGATTTTGTGGACAAAAAAATCCGCTGCAATTGCGTGTGCCCGGGGCGCGTACACACGCCATTTGTGGACGGGTTTCTGGCGAAGAATTATCCCGGGCAGGAGGCTGAGATGTTTGGCAAGCTCTCAGCATGGCAGCCGGTTGGTCGCATGGGGACACCTGCCGAGATTGCTGCTCTCGCGGCGTTTTTGTGTAGCGACGAGGCGGCATTCATCACGGGGGCGGCATATGATATCGATGGCGGGGTGACTTCGTTGCGGTGACTGCATGTAGTCCCGCCTTTAGGCGGAAGAAACGGTGGAATTTGTGGGGGGCTTATCAAAAAGCAGTCGTAGCTCAAAACGCGCACTTCGCGTGAAGGCGGGACTACGTGAGCGTCAAAGCCGCCGTCTTTGACTGGCAAGCAGCGGCGGCAAACTGGCAAGCGTCGGCGATGCGCTGTTTTCCACGTGGCGTCGCGCGGCGGCGCGGAGTTGCTTCCAGCGCTCCCAGTCGTAATCGGGCGACAGGGTGATGTGGCGCAGCAGGCTGCGCCATTCGATGAGTG
>JAYUWZ010000878.1:0-2921 GCA_043753265.1 Verrucomicrobiaceae bacterium | reverse complement strand
GCGGCGCCCGTGGAAGTGGCGGCGGCTGGCTTTGCCCCACCAACTGCGGGCAGCGAACCATCCTCGGGCGCCTTCTCATTTTTGCCGAGGAGCAGAGCGATGGGCGTGCCGCAGGCGACCCTCTGGCCCGCAGGCACGAGGATCTTGTGCACGATGCCGTCGTCAAACGCCTCAAAGCCCATGGTGGCCTTGTCTGTCTCGATCTCGGCGACCTCCTGGCCGGACGTTACCTTGTCGCCTTCCTTGATAATCCAGCGAACGACCGTGCCTTCGGTCATGGTGTCGGCGAGCTTGGGCATTTCGATGTATTTGGCCATTGGAAAAAAAGATGCGCCCGGACTTCATCGCACGGGCTGCCATGGGTCTAGCGGGAAGTGGATGCAGGATTCAACCTCCAACATCCATCCTCGGATATCTCACATGCACATCCCCCGGAATTTTATCGAGTCCCTCCGTATGCGTATGCCATCCCAGCGATCCCACGCTAAGAAGTGGCAATTCCATTGATTGACGCTACTATCACCCCCGAAAAATGCACCCGTCTTTCCCGGCTTTCCGTATGAAATGGCTTACTCTCGCACTCTCGGCCTCCGTCATCGGTGGCGCTCCCTTGGTCGTTTCAGCCCAGACGCCTCCAGCCGCCGTCCCCGCTGCTCCGGCTGCTGCACCCGTATTGCAGCCCACTGCACAA
Source organism: Verrucomicrobiaceae bacterium (assembly GCA_043753265.1). GTDB lineage: Bacteria > Verrucomicrobiota > Verrucomicrobiia > Chthoniobacterales > Chthoniobacteraceae > SXWH01. The sequence continues at coordinate 2,230 of JAYUWZ010000878.1, read as the reverse complement.
AATCTTCAAAAGAAGGACAAACGCCGCAAGAACTCCGACGAATTCTTCCTCGGCCCCGTCGTTCACCTGGAGTTCAAGTTTGAGCCGGCGGAATGGGAGAACCTCAAAAAGGACAACCGCCGCTACGCGGAATGCACCATCATCGAGACTGCGCCCGATGGCAAAAAGACCATCTACGAGCACGCCGCAGTGAAGCTCAAGGGTGCCGCTGGGAGCTTTCAGGGACCGGATGGGAAACCCGGTCTCACCGTCAGCATGGATAAATTCAAGGGGGGCGACCGCTTCCATGGGATGGACAAGTTCCATTTGAACAACGGTCAGCAGGACGGCAGTCTCCTGAACGAAATCATCGGCGGCGAGATGTGCCGCGCGGCCGGGGTGCCCGCGAGCCGCTGCAACCATGTCATCGTAAAGTGGCAGGGGCGCGACACCGGCCTCTACCTTTTCAAGGAATCCTTCACCAAAGACTTCCTCAGCTATTTCTACGAGAAAAACGACGGCGGTCTCTACGACGGGCACTTTGTGAGCGAGATCGACGGCAACCTGGAAAAACAGCAGGGCAAGCCCGACGACGACCTCAGCGAACTCAAGGCCCTCGCCGCCGCCTGCAAGGAAGGCGACCAGAAGGTGCGCTGGCAAAAGATGTACGAGAAACTCGACGTAGATGAGTTTCTCCGCGCCCTGGCCATGGAGACCTTCACCTGCCACTGGGACGGCTACAATTTCAACCGGAACAACTACCGCGTTTACTTCGATCCCAAGACCGGCAAGGCCAATTTCTTCTGCCACGGCATGGACCAAATCTTTGGGGATGCCAACTGGCCCATCATGCGCGACCCCGGCTCGCTGGTCGGCGGCGCAGTCTGGAGCAACCCGGAATGGAAGGCCCACTACCGCAAGGTGGCAGAGGCCATTTACCACAAGGTGCTCAAGGGACGCGACTGGGAGGCCCGCATCTTTGAGCAGGGCAAAAAGATTCAGGATGCCCTCGCCCGGACGAACCCCCAGGCGGCTAAGGACTATCAAGGCCACATCAACGGAGCGCGCGACCGCGTGGCTGCCCGCATCGCCTCGATCGGCAAGCAGTTTGGCGACATGCCGAAACCCTTTGAATGGCAAAACGGCGTCGCAAAGATCGGTGCCAAAAACTGGCGCCCTGAAGGCGGAGGCGCATCCGCGGAAGTGATGATGGATGGCCAGAAATGCCTCCACCTCCGCGCCGACGGCGCAGCCTCCGCATCGTGGCGCCGCGCCGTGGCCCTGGAGGCGGGCCGCTACCGCATCGAGGTCAGCGCAAAGGTTTCCAACGTGGATGGCGGCGACCAGACCGGCGAGGGCGCCGGCCTTCGTATCAGCGGTGCCACCCGCGTGGGGCTAAACGGGTTGAAGGGAAGTTCGGCCTGGCAGAAAGTAGCCTACGAGTTCGACGCCACGGGAGCCGAGGTGATGCTGGTAGCCGAGCTCCGCGCGCCCAAGGGCGAAGCCTGGTTCCAGGCTGACAGCTTCCAGTTGATCAAAATCAAGTAAGCGGTAAGTCGTTTATCCGGGAAGAGATATGTCCTATACGGCTTATGGGACATATATGTCCTATCACGCCCCGTCAGGGCAGTGGTAAAAAAGTAACCCGGCCCGCAGCACTGGGCGCGCTGCGGGCCGGGTTTTTGTTCCGGGCTAGGAGGAATCTCCAAAATCCGTTAAATCTATGTGAATAATGGACGAAATTTTGAACGGTGCAAGATCAGAACGGTTCCCGGACGATGACAGTATGGTCAGTTTTTGACCGCCCGGACTCGTAGGTGGCGCGGGCCTGAACTAATTGCGGTGTCGTCGCGATAGGTGACCTGCTCGCGCCCGTTACCCAAATCCACCGTGTTTACCAGGATGCCTACACTGGCCCATCCATTGGCATTAATAAGGTCCGTATTCGCCTGCACGAGATATGCGACATCGTACGCGTTCTTGCGCCGCACAAAGGTGATGGTGAGGTAGTCGCTGCCCTCGAGAGTCATCCGCGAGGACCACGCAAGCGGCAGGGTATTGTCTGCCACCTTGGGATTCCGCCCATAGGCAAACTCATAGAAGTTATTCAGGCCGTCGCTATCAGGATCCAGCGTGAGTGCGGCGGGCAGATTCGGGTCCAGCGCGGTGGGGAGCTCGGCATTTGTAAAATGCTCAAGCCGCCAGCCCTCGTAAACCGTCCCATACGTGGGATCCGGATTGGTGGGCGTCC
>JAYUWZ010000877.1:0-2929 GCA_043753265.1 Verrucomicrobiaceae bacterium | reverse complement strand
TTCGGCAACGCTGCGTCCTGTGGAACTGTTCGAGCGCGGGGCCGATATGGGCCGCCGAGTCGTCGCGCAGGTTGCAGGTCTTCCAGCGGGTATCGCCGAGCGCGCCTTTGCCCAAATCGCAAAGCGCATGGGCTGGCCTGCCACGGCATTTGAAGTCGTGGAACACCCGGCCGAGTGCGGGCCGGGCTTCATTGTTACTGCCGAGGTGGCCTCCGAGCATCTCACCGAGACCTTCTGTGGGTTTGGAGAGCGTGGTGTCCGCTCCGAGCACGTGGCCAATGCCGCTGTGGATCAGGCCCGCCAGTACCTGGCATCCAGCGCGCCTGTCGGCGAATACCTCTGCGATCAACTCCTACTGCCCGCCGCGCTGGCCGGTGCCGGGGGCTTCCGCGCAATCGGCCTCTCGCGCCATGCACAGACGAATATTGACGTCATCCAGCAATTCCTGCCGGTAAAAATCGAGACCTCCGCAGCCCCCCGAGGTGGCACGGATGTGCGCGTGGTAAGTTGAACTACGCGATCTTCAGGAAGGTCGAAACCTTGTGTACGATTGGCGTGCGGCGCAGGCAGGAGACCGTGCAGAGACGGCGGCAGGCCCGGGTCTGGGCGCGCACGCGCTTGGTCATCTCGCTCTCCCACATTTCCTTCAGTGTGGTGACCTTGTCGGTGACCATGTTGCCGATGGGTGCGTGGTAGGGGCAGAGTTTTACCTCTCCGCCTTCAATCCACATATTGTCCGTGCCGATGTTGCACTCCGGCTCCTCGGGATCCATCTCCGTCTTCTTCCCGTGCATGGTGGAGGTCTGGTCCGTGTCCTTCTCCAGGGCTCGCACCATGTCCTGTAAGGAATTCTCGGTGGCGTGCACCGTATAGCCTTCCTTTTTCAACTTGAGAATCTCGTCGATGACACGGCGCAAACGGTTGACGTCCTTGATGTAAAGCAGCTCCTTGGTCGCCGGCGGCATCCCCGCCATGCCCTCAAACATCTGGGGCGTGCACATCACTCCGTCGATGTGGCCGTAGCGCTTGATGATATCCAGGAAGGACTCCATGTTCAGATCCGTCAGCACCGTCTTGATGTTGATGCTGATGAATTTGTTCTGCCGTTCCCGTTCCTTCAAAAGCATCTCAATGCAATTGATGGTCTTCTTCGTGCCGTTCGGGTGGGGACGGATGATTTCGTTAATCGTGGGGTCGAGCGCCTCTAGGGAGACACCGATATTAAAAAGACCGGCTGCGACGAAGCGCTGCGCCATCTCTTCCGTCATGATGTAGCCATTGGTCGTGAAGCGGAAATCCAACCCCAGACGTCCTGCCTGCTCGATCCACTCGGTGACGTGCTTGTTCACCGTGGGTTCGCCGCCCATGTAGGAAACCAGCGTGCCCCGGCCGCAAAGCTCACGGATCTGATCCAGAGCGCGAGGCATGAGGTCATCGGTAAAATCCGACCGGGAAATGGCCCGCAGACCCTCGCCCTTCAGGTACCCGTAATCGCACATGATGCAGCGGGCGTTGCAGGGAGCGCCGCGCCAGATGTGGACCGTGCGCGGCACAGCGATAAAATAAGGGGTTTTATCGGAAATAATCGCGCGCATTTCCTTCACAAAATACGGGAGACCACGAGCAAGTTTGCGCGGCAGAGATGCAATTTTCATGAATTGGAATCGGGCTTGGTCGGGGTGGGAAAGCCAATAGACCACCATATAGGAAGCCGCGCCACTAAAAAACGGGATACATCGTCCTCGTTACAGTCGAGGTTTTCTTTGGAGCGGTAGGGAGCAGGGCGATCATCGGCGATAACGGCGATGGGGTCGCAGGAGCCAGGGAACAGGGGGCAGGAGTCAGGTCGTGGGGTGATTATCGGCGATGGGATATCGCCGATAATCAGGGAGTGGAAGTTGCTGGAGATTTGGGGGTTGCGTGGAGCCGTTGGATTATCGGCGATAGATGCGACGACGAGGATGGGCTTGGTGGATTGGAAATGTTCCACATGTTCCACGAGAATGGGGTCGTTTGGAGCCGAAGTCTTGTGATGCCTTGCCGCGTTTTCCCCTCCCTTTGCCATGGGGATACTGTGGCAGGTTTTATTTCATTTTCGAGCCAAATTCTTCAAAGCGAGGATCCAGGTATTACCTCGTTCGGATGCTCGGAGGAGCTACTTCCCCAGCGCCTGCCGCCAGCAGTAGTCAAACAGCACCTCAAACTCCGCGCGCTGCAACGCCAGGCATTCAGGGACCAGTTCCACCTCGCCAAATTTTGCATGCTCGCACAGCCCCGTGAACAAATACGGATCCCACGAGGTCTGCTTTGCCATGTTCGCCGAGGCTTCCCGCGCGGCGTCGTGCATTTTGTCAAACGACGGCAGCTTCCCGGCGGAACGGAACCAGTAGCGCGCGTTGCCGAAATCCGCCTCGCGCCGGTGCATGATGCCGTGCCAGTAGCTCCCATACGCACCCGGCGAATCCTGAAAAATCTTGTGTGCCGCATCCAGCGCATCCACCACGCACAGCAGACCACCCCGCACGAGCGCGAGCATCCGGGCATCGCGAATCTCCGCACCGCCGGCAATCGTCTCATCCGACGCTTCGCGAATCCTTGAGGGCAGTTCCCAGTCCACTGGATCCGTGGGGCACAGTTTCTTGTGCAGATCGGGATTCACAAAAATGCGTTCAACGAAGTCGGAGTAGCGTGGCACCCCGCGACCATACCAAAACCCGTCGCTAGAACAACTCCGGCGCAGCGGAGCGCCAGATGCAATTTCCGCGCACATACGTCTCCAATACCGAGTGCGGCCCGCCGCGATACACGCACAGACCCAGGATGTCTTCCGGCGAAAGTTCGTCCATTTTCGTCGCCGAGCCGCGATAGGGCAGCAGCGACGAGATATCCATGACCGTGATATCCGCCTCCTTCCCTGCCTCGAGCGTGC
>JAYUWZ010000876.1:0-2929 GCA_043753265.1 Verrucomicrobiaceae bacterium | reverse complement strand
CGCTCGCGGCAAAGCATGTTCCAGCCGGACAGCTCAACACGTTCAGCATCGGTTTCAGCGAAGCCAGTTTTGACGAATCGTCTTACGCAAAGCTGATGGCGGACGAAATCGGCTCGAAGCATCACCACGACACGCTCGATCTGGAGAAATCCGTCGGTCTCCTGCCCGAACTGGTTTCCCGTCTCGATGAGCCGATGGGAGACGGATCGCTTCTCCCGACTTATCTCCTTTCCCGATTCACCCGGCAGCATGTCACCGTTGCGCTCGGCGGCGATGGAGGCGACGAGCTTTTCGCGGGATACGATCCGATGCGTGCGCTGCGCTCGGCTGACCTTTACAGCAAAATCGTTCCGAAGCCGGTTCACACGGGAATCCGTCACCTCGCGGCGCGGATGCTACCCGTGAGCCATCGCAACATCAGCTTCGATTTCAAGGTGAAGCGCTTCCTGCGCGGCACGAGCTACCCCGCCCCGCTGTGGAATGCTGTGTGGATGGGCGCGCTGGAGCCACGCGAGATCGGCGAATTCACTGGGGCACCGTGCAGTCCCGAGGAACTCTACAGCGAATCCATCGAGGCATGGGACCGCTGCAATCAGCCCGATCTCGTGAACCGCTCGCTCCAATGGTGGACGAATATTTACCTCCAGGACGGCATCCTCGCCAAAGTGGACCGCGCCTCCATGATGTGCTCGCTGGAAGCCCGCTCGCCCTTCCTGGACATCGAGGTCGTGGACCTCGCCCGCCGCATCCCCTGGCAGCTCAAACTGCGCGGCAAGGAAACGAAATGGATTCTGAAAAAGGCGCTGAGGGGTGTCATCCCCGACTCCATCATCGACCGCCCAAAAAAAGGCTTCGGCATGCCCATCGGCCAATGGCTGCGCGAGGGCCGCATCCCTTTCTCCACGGACAAAGCGCCCGCCCCGTGCAACCAGGCATTCCTCGCAAAAAAACTCGCATCCCACCGCACAGGCAAGTGCGACGAGCGCCTCTTCCTTTGGAGCGCCTGGGTGCTCGGAGAGTGGAGCGGCCGCATGGATGCCAGCGTGTAAAATTACCAAACAGGGTTTGTAACCACGCGACCCCCGATCGAGTCTAATCGCTGCATGAAAGCCATCTTCACCCCAGTCCTCGCCCTCGCGTCCATGGTCACAGTCGCCTGCGCGCAGGAGATTGAGCCCGTCGCGCAGGATCACGCCATCGCCATCGCCCGGAAACTCACCACCACGCTCGGCACTCCTGCCGATGCGCCCATCGCCACCGAGGTCGATGTCGAGAAGGCCACCGGGATCAAAGGGGGCAGCAAGGCCGGCCTGCTGGCCATGCCCGACAAAAGGCTCTCTGCTGAATCGCTCGCAGCCACAGGCAAAGACCCCGTGGCCGTGGGCCACCTCTGGATGCGCCTCGTCGTTCCTTCCGTGGGCAACGCCGCACCCGCACCCGACAAACTGCGCACTCTGACCATCAGCGATGGCCAGGAGGACGCCAAGGTGGAGCTCTACTACCTCGCAGCCACCAAGTCCGAGAAAGGTGAGTTGGAACTCAGCCTCCTCTGCAAGGACAAGACGCCGCTGGTAAAAGTGCCGCTGGTAAAGACAGACGCCGCAGCAAACTCCACCCCCATCGCCCTCGCCGGCCACAAGGAAGGTGAGAATACCGGCGTGCTCGTCGTCACCGTTTTCGGCACCTACAAAGCCGACATCACCGTGACCAAGCCCCGCGAATAAGCACCCAAGGATTGAGGGACAGGACACCCCCGCGAGAACATTGCCCCTGGCGTCTTCTCGTGTTGGCGGTTCTATCCACACGTGCGATTCCCTGCGGAATTCGTTCGTCACGCTGCGCCGATTTTGCGGAGATGCCCCGCAGTGCGCATCCTCGTACTTAACTATGAATTCCCGCCTCTCGGCGGCGGCGCGGGCAATGCCACCGCCTGCCTCGCCCGGGAATGGGCCGCGCGCGGACACAGCGTGGAGATCCTCACCGGCGGTTTTCGTGGTCTGCCGCGAGTCGAGGAAAAGGACGGCTTTGTCGTGCGCCGCATCCGCTCCCCTCGCGCGAGGCAGGGCCAGTGCTCGGTTGGCGAGATGGGGGCCTTCATGGCGCTTTCCTGCCTTCCCGCGCTCTGGCGCTCCGTGGCATTTCGACCGGATGTCATCGTGCCCTTTTTTGGAATCCCCTGCGCCCCCGCGGCATGGCTGGTGAAAGCATTCCGCGGCACGCCCTACGTCGTCTCTTTGCGCGGTGGTGACGTCCCCGGCTTCGATGAAAAGAACATCGGCGGCATGCACCGGGTCACCGGCCCCATCACCGCCCTGCTCTGGCGTGAGGCTGCCGCCGTGGTGGCCAACAGCGCCGGGCTTCGCGCAACCGCCGAGCGCTTCGCACCGGATATCCCGATTCTCGAATTCCCCAACGGCGTGGACACCGCCCGCTTTTCTCCGCGCACCACACCATCGCCAAACCCCGAGCCAAATCTCCTCTTCGTAGGCCGCCTCGCACGGCAGAAGGGTGTGGACATCCTGCTCGATGCATTGGCCCTGCTGCGCGCGCAACCGTGGCGACTGACCATCGCCGGCGACGGCCCCGAGCGCAGCGCTCTCGCCGCTCAAGCCGCGGCGCTTGGACTCGCCTCGCGGATCGATTTACGCGGCTGGGTGCAGCGCGATGAGTTGCCAAATCTCTATCGCAACGCAGACGCATTCGTCTTTCCCTCGCACGACGAAGGCATGCCCAACGTCGTGCTCGAGGCCATGGCCAGCGGACTCCCTATTGTCGCCACCCGCGTACCGGGGAATGACGAACTCGTGCGTGACAACGGCTCGCTCGTGCCCCCCGGCGACGCACCGGCTTTTGCTGCTGCACTCTTGCCGCTCCTCGCGAATGCCACGCTCCGGCAGGCACTCGCGATGCGCAGTCGAGTCCTTGCCGT
>JAYUWZ010000875.1:0-2929 GCA_043753265.1 Verrucomicrobiaceae bacterium | reverse complement strand
CGATCTCACGCGGAATGTTCGTGTCGTTGTCCAGCCGGGTGAGCCAGGTGAACCATTCCTTCACCAGCGGCAGGAAGATGCGCTCCCTCGGCAGGTCGCTCCAGGCGCGGGTGAGGGGATTTGCAAATACCAGCACACGCCCTTTGCCCAGTTCGCGCGAGAGCATTGCGGCGTGGCCGTCTTCCAGCCGGGCGAGCACGGTCCAATCCTTGCTCGCCTCGATGGCGAATGCGTCGCGGATTACGATGCTGCGCAAATCGCCGCGCTCCCGTCCATCGAACGCCGCCAGTACCGGGTGCGCCTTGTCCCATGTCTCGATGGCGCGTGGCGCGGGCACGCCCACACGTTCCAACTTTTCCGGGAAGAGGCCGAGAGCGGCGGCTGCTGTGAACTTGTCGCTCTGTGTATTTTTGCCGAGGAAAAATGCCACTGCACCGCCCTTGCGCACATACTCGGCGAGGGCTTGCGCATCGGCCTGCTCGATGCCCGGCACGTCGCACAGCGCCACCACATCAGAGCCCTCGAGTTGTGCCAGGTTTGCCTGCACGCGCGTGGCAAATGGAGAGGGGGCGCGTTCCTTGCCGGAGACCATCAGCGCCTTGCCCAGAAAGTAGGCATCCCCATCAAAGGGGCTCGCGGGATTGCTGCCCTCCACGAGCATCACGCGCTTAGGCTCCGCGAGGCGGAAGGCGAAAGGGCGGCGGTTGTCCTCGGGATAGGAATCCGTGGAATGAATCGAGACTGTCCCGGTGAAAATCGTCTCTGCGCCTGGCTTCCACTGGAAGCGCAGACGCCCACCCGCTGCAGCGATCTTCTGGGTCTCGGGTGCCATGCCTTCGAGTTCCAGCCGCACTTCGCGCTCCACTGCGGGCGCATCTCCAGAGACGTTGATCGTGACTTCCACCTCCACATCCTCTGCGACGTAGGGAGTGAGCAATTCCACCCTTGCGACTCCGGCATTCCACGGTGCACGTGCAGGCACGGGCACCACGGTGGCGCGAATGTTTGCGGGCCACACGCGGGGCGGTACGGCAGGCAGGCCGGATTGTTGCAGGTCACTCACGAGATACACGTGGCCGTGCTTGCGGTCGGATTGCGTGAGGTGATCGATGGTCCAGTTCACCGCCTTGGTGAAATCGGTGCGCGAGCCGGGGATGGCCTTTAGACCGTCGAGCCCGGTGGTGGCTTCCATTTTGATTCCATCCGCAAACGCGGCGATCGTCACTTTTGCGCCCGGTGGAACTTTCGCGAGCGCCTCGCGTGCAGCGGCGCGCACTTCTTCGAAGCCGGTGCCGCTTACGGAGCCCGAGACATCCACGAGCAGCACTGCCTCCAGATCGCCGGGCGCGACCTTTTCACGGGCCGGGAAAAATGGCCGGGCAAAGAGCAGCGTGAGCAGCAGGATGAGGCCGATGCGGGCGAGCAGCAGGGGCCAGTTTTCCAGCCGCCGCCAGCGCCTCTTTTCCTGAATGGCGATCTTCAAAAACCGCAGCGTACCCACTTCCACGCGCTCATACTTCCGGGTCCTGATGAAATGAATCAGGATCGGCAGCGCGATTGCGCAGATGCCAGCGAGTATCCCGGGGTGAACAAGGCCCATCCTGGAAAGGCTAGGGCGCGCCTCTGGCAGGTCAAGCTGCGAGCATGAATGTTCCTTCTCGAATCGTTATTTCAAAGAACCCGTGAGGGTCGCATCGCGACAGAGGCCGGAGCCCACTTCGCTGTGCTAGAACTGGAAGTAGATAAAGGCCTTGAAGACTACGGGCTTCATGAAGATGGCGATGGCCACGGCGATGCCCAGGATCATGGCGAAGGCCCAGTCGGGGATTTTGCGCCACCAGGTGCTGAAGACCTTTTTGTAGTTCAGGAAATGGATGAGGCCGAGGATGGCGATGACGATCACGATTCCGTTGCCGACGACGCTGCGCTTGGCGTGCTCGAAGCCCGCCATGCCCTGAAGCACGGTGCTCATGGTTCCCCAGCTTCCTGTGAGGCGTTTGGCGACCATGGGCATTGCGGCGACCTTGTCGGGCGCGCCGGAGCCATCCGGCGGCTTGATGTGCCAGTTTCCGGTGAGCGGGTTGCGCTTCAGGTCCGAGACTGGGACGGCGTCGTCGGGGTCCTTGCCCTCGGCGGTGAAGCCGCCACCGATCATGCGAAGGGGGGAAATTTCCAGGGGCTTTCCGTCGTGCATGGCGACTTTGCCTTCTGCAGGCAGGGGGACGAGGAAGGATACGCCGTTCTCACGCTTGAGCACACCCACGTAGGTATCGCCTGCGCGGAAGGGTACGAGTGTCACCACAAAATAGAGGAAGGTGAGCGGCACGGCGACCCACTTCATCACCGACAACGCAGCCTGTCCGGCCATTCGCGTCCATTCTCGATGGAGGATGAGACCGAGACCTTGCAGGAAGCCGAAGAGCACGAACGCCCAGGATGCTCCGTGCCAGAGGCCCCCGAGCACCATGGTGATCATCAGGTTTCGATAAGTGAACCATTTCCCGCCGCGGTTGCCGCCGAAGGAGATGTAAACGTAGTCGCGCAGCCAGGAACTCAGGCTCATGTGCCAGCGTCGCCAGAAGTCCGTGATGCTCGCCGAGAAGAACGGGAAATAGAAGTTGAGGCAGAGCTCGTACCCGAGCAGCCGTGACACAGCTATCGCCATGTCCGAGTAGCCGCTGAAATCGCAATAGACCTGCGTGGCGTAGCAGATCGCAGCCATCCATGCGCTGAAGGTATTGTAATCCTGCGGTGCGGCGTAGTAGGCGTCCACCACCCCTGCGAGGTAGTCGCTGATGCAGGCCTTCTTCACAAAGCCGATGAAGAACAGGATGAGGCATGCGCGTACATCCACATTGGCCCAGACCGTCTTCTTGTAGGTCTGCGGCAGGTAGCTCATCGCACGGACGATGGGGCCGGCGATGACCTG
>JAYUWZ010000874.1:0-6313 GCA_043753265.1 Verrucomicrobiaceae bacterium | reverse complement strand
GTCGCTGACGGTGCCGCCGGGAGTCGAGGGCATTGTCGTCGATGTGAAGATTTTCTCGCGTAAGGGACTCGATAAGGACGAGCGATCCAAGAGTATTGCCTTCGAGTCGATCCCACCGTACAAAAGCGCCATCTGATCATTCAGCCTGCCCCATTTTTTCCCAAAAACGGCTGCCAACTTTCGCTCGATTTGCTCCGGGGCCAGCATGCGCGCAATGCCAACGTCTGCCAGCTCTGCCTGTCGTTGCGGGCTCGCCGCGGCAACCGCGAGCGCATCGGCACGGTAAAATTCCGAGGCGACCCACGCTTTAAAAGCCACCTTCAGGTTAAAGCCCTCTTTGACCATTTTTGCCGCGATGCGCTCCACCTCTTTGCGTTGTGCCATGTGCGCCCGCGCCTTGGCGTCATAGAGTGGATCATCCAGAGAAATCGGCGCAAGCAGCACCTTCCGGCCGGTGAGGATGTAATACACATGCTCCACCATCGTGGTCGCAAATCGGGGGTCCTTCGCCGTCCGCTCGCCTAGCCATTGCAACGAGCGCCAGTGTTGATCCTCCCCCATGTCCTCGCCCTCGAGACCGGGGCCAAACATATCCTTGAACCATCCCTCTTTCCTCGGCCCAAAAAGACCCTCCGGCAGTTGATAGTAATCCTGAAAAAGCCCTGCCACTGGGTCGAGCGTCTTGTGGCACACGACACACTCGGAGGCCTGCATCGTGGGCACTTCAAATTTCGCGGTAATCGCAGCGGCATCCGACACTCGTGGAGCAAGCTCCAGCACATCGATGCCCAGGAAGTGTTGGTAATACATGCGCGAGCGCAGCCGGTTCCGGTTTGTCTCCGTCGTGGGATAGCGCCGCATATAGTGGAACGTCGTGAGCATGCCCGCGTGCGGATAGTATCCCGTGGGCGACGCCTGCGTTTTCCCGCTCCGGTTCGTCAGGGCCTTCAGCCGCACCGGCGTGTATTCGAAGGGGTCCTCGGTATTCCTGAACTTCTCGCGCAGTTCGTCGAACACCCCGTACCCGCGCGCCGTGTAAGGCGAGACCATGATGTAATCCGCCGTGACGATTTCCGTGAATGGCTTCTCGTTTCGCACGATGTGCTTCACCAGTTCCGTGGGCTCGCGCAGCATCGACTCACGGTAGTCCGCATCCAGCTTGTAGCGCGCCTTCTGCCGCTCCTTCTCGTCCGCGATGTGTGTCAAATCATGCTTCTGCGTCCAAAGCCGCGTTTTCCCAAAGTGCTCGTAGGAAAGCACCGTCTCGGCATTGTCGTCGAATCCGCGTGTGAGAAAGATATCGTTAAACGCCTCAGACAGCCGGTCGTAGAAAGCGTCTTCCTTCATTACCGCATCCAGGATCGGACCGAGCGCTTTGACTCCCCCTTTCTCCACCGCCGCCAATTCCTCACCACTGGGCAGGCGCGCCCCAAGCGAGAGCGTCACACGCCGCAAGAGCTTGCGATCATCGAACATCGTGATGCCCTCAAAAAAAGGCCGCGCATCCTGCGCCGGCTTGGCCATCGCCACCTTTCCGCCCTGTGGCGCATTCACCCGGCGCACATATTCCGCCAGGATGCGATACCCCGTGGAGTCCGGCTTCAGCACCTGCTCGCCGCCATGGTCGAGGCCACCGACCACCTTCGCCAGGAGCAGCGACTCATTCTTTTCTTTGCGCAAAGCCATCCTCGCAAATGCCACGCGGTTCTGCCGCAGAGCATCCATGGGATCCTTCTCCCGTGAGGGATCCTTTAAAATCAAATCACTGTCCTCCGCATCCCCTCCGTCCTTGTGGCACTTCAGGCACGAACGGGCCGCCACCTTGGTCCACACCTCATCCGGGAAGTAATGATCCTCGCCAAGGCAACTCGTCACCACCTTCTCGGCACCCACACTCGTTCCAGCCAGACACGCCGCCACCCATGCCACTTGGGCAAGAAGGCTCACGGAACGCAGGGAAGGGATGGAAGGCGGACGCATTTCAGGGATCTCAACTGCGCTAACCTTCCATCACTAGGGCATTTCTCAAAATGAAACTTTGCCGCTCATCGCAAAGACACGCCCCAGTGACCTCACTCCTGGTTCTCGGAAAGGGTGTAGCCATGCGCCTGCATGACTCCGTATACCGCAGCCAGCACCTTCTCCGCCTCCGGCTCGCTCTCGTGGTAACTGCTGATGCAGCTATCCAGCATATTGAAGGAAACCACCCAGCCGTCCTCGTCATCCTCATAGCATTTTACACCCTGGCACAGGGCCATGTTCACCATCTGGCCATCGACCCAGAGGAACAGCGGAGAAGCAGCAGCAGTATTCATGGCACACGAGACGGGCCACTTCCCGCACAAGTCAATCAACAACCCACCCGCGGCCTGCCCGCATTTCAAAGCAAAACAACAACCAACCACCACGAAAGGAGGTGACCCCTTGAGTCCACAATTCCACACACGGCCCGTACCCATGGACGCGCCAGGCCCACGCACCAACGCAAAGCGCGTCCAACAAACCCCCAACCACACTTACACTATGAATTCTTCCATCCATCTTCACGCCGACTTCAAGGTCGAGGATGACCTGAGCGACATCGGCGCCGAATTTGCCGGCGCGGTCATCCACCGCATCGGTTTCGACTTCGATGGCGACACCGGCCTCGACACCCTCGCCGACGTTTACGGCTACCGCATCTTCCGCGCCTATCGCTGGCAGGAGGAGGGCAAGCTGAAATGGCAGCGCCTCGTCCTCCGCTTTGCACGCGACGCCTACGTCGTGGCATTCGCTTGCGGCACAGGCCGCATCGTGGCATCCACCGCGGAAAAGGCCGAGGCGCTCCTCGCGGAACTCACCGACCTGCTCGATGAGGAGCCCGCGGAAAAGGAGCCCTGCTTCTACATGCTCCGCTACGACGCGGGCAGCTTCACCGCCGACCCCATCGAAAATCTGCCCGATGCGGTGGACGACGAGTTCCTGCGACTCGCCTATGGCGACGACGTGGTGCCCTGGGTCGATACCTTCACCACCCGCACCAAGGAGCGGCAAAATGGCCTCACCATTTTGGAAGGCCCGCCCGGCACGGGAAAGACGAGCCTCGTCTCGGAGATGATCCGCCGCCTGCGCACCACGCACCTCTTCTACGTGCTGCCGGTATGCAACGACGGCAGCCTCACCGCACCGGAGCTTGTCTCATTCTGGCAGAGCCAGCACCGCCAGCACCCCGGCCGCATCAAGGTCGTGGTGATGGAGGATGCCGAGCGCATCCTCATCGGCCGCAGCCCATCCACAAGGGACGCGGTCGCAGCCGTGCTGAATATCGCCGACGGCCTCATCGGCCGGATGCTCAAGCTGCATCTCGTCTGCTCCACAAATGCCACGTTCACCGAGCTTGATCCTGCGATCCAGCGCCCGGGCCGTCTCATGAACTACCGCCGCTTCACGCCCATCGAGCGCGAGCGCGCTGTTGCCCTCGCCGCAAAGCAGGGCACGGCATTCAACCCGCACCCCGAGGTCGACGAGTTCACACTCGCCGAGGTCCTGCAACCCGCACCGGCACAGTCGTACTCGGTGCGCAAGCAGATCGGATTCTCCGCAATCGCGCGGAAATAGAGGAATGTGAGACGGACTTGCAGTCCGTCCTATGGGGCTTCCTCATTCACTCCGAGCGAGCATGCCATGAAGACGGACTGAAAGTCCGTCTCACAATAAGGTTCGATGAAAGAACCGCCGCCACGACGCGTATCTCGTAGTTGTGAGGGGGAAAAGCAGCTGCTCCCCGTAGTCGTTACTACGGTGCGGGGGGCAGCCTGCGATCCTTGTCTCTATCTGGGCGGGATTACTCCGGCTTTTCCAGCGCTGCTGCCATGCAGCCCTTGGCATCCAGCACGTCGTAAATCGCCTCGAGCGCGGCCTTCGCCTCCTCCTCGGTCCCGTGGTGGCTGTAGATGATGTCGTCCATCATGTTGAAGGACACCACCCAGCCATCCTCCTCGTCTTCAAAGTAGCACACGCCCTGACAGAGCGACAAATTGACGAGTTGACCATCGATCCAGAGGAAGAAGGGAGTGCCTGCTGTTTGCATAGGACGCCAGATGAGCAAGGCGCACGCCACGGTCAAGGACGCAAACCACCGCCCCCCCTTTAACACACCATTTTTCGTCAACATGCCAACCGACGACGGGCCTGTCTGGAATCAACCCAGGCAGGCCCGTTCACTTTTTCCAACCAACCACATCCATGACCACTGCACCCACCATCCTGTTACTGTTCTATCTCATGCCCTCCCTCTTTGGGATGCGCGGACTCGCCTTTTACCTGCCCACCGCCACTCACAAGGACGGCTCCGCAGCAACCACACCCGACACCGTTCCCGAACACGAGCCTTCGGGTACACTGACGGGCGTGTCCCGGAAGATTTTGATGAGTGAGCGCCTTGATTCCGGAGCACTCCTGCGCGACATCCTCGCAACGCGCCCCCCACGCGATGAGTAAATGGGTTACGGCACTCCGGCACATCACCGGTGTGCCGTACCCATTTGAGGGAATACACCCCAAATCATGATAGGATCGAATAACATCCGGAAAAATTACAGTTGATTTGCCGGTATAATCGTCACAATCCCTATGCCGTCTCCCGCCATAGTCTCCTCCGAGTTTATCACCGTCATGAAAAACCGTCGCTCCTCAGCGTTCCGCAATTCCCGCGCATCCATCTCCGCCGCCGTCGCCGCCGTGCTGGCGATGAACCATTCCAGCCACGCGCTGACCCTTAACGATGGCGATAACGTGACGCTTTCCGGCACCGCCAATACGACAGGCCTCCTGGGCCAGTACTACAATCTGCAGCAGCTAGCCGTCGCAGGCGCGGAGCCCACGCTCTCGGGAACAACTACGGCGGCCATTAATGCCACCGTCAGCAACTTCCCCATTCTCTCCAGTACGCTAAATCAACTGGTCCCGAATACGACCGCTTACTCCAACGTCAATTTCGGCAACACCGGATTCGGCAACAACCCCCCATTTGGGAGCGTGGGCTACAATACGGTGGATAACATCACCGCACGGTGGAGCGGCATGATCAGCCTGCCTGCGGGAGTCACCACGTTTGCCACCAATAGCGACGACGGGAGCATCATCTACATCGATGGCGTCCGCGTGGTGAATAACAGCCAGTTTCAAGGCAACATACGCCGCATCGGCCAGACCACCAGTTTTGCCACGGCAGGCCAGCACGAGATTGTGATTCTCTTTTACGAAGGCAACGGTGGCGCGGGCGTGGAGGCGCGCTATGCTCCCGGAGTCGCCACGGCGAATGTGAATGATGCCGCATTCCAAATCATCCCGGTAGTGGATGGCGGCCCAAATCAAATCCTCACGGGACTGCAAAGCACGGTATTCACGCCCGGCGGCGGCAACGAAACGCTCAATTTAAGCGCTGGCGCGACGGCAACCCTCGGCCTCCAGTATGCGCTGCAGGCCAGCTTTACCTCGCTCACCCTCAACGGCGGCAGCACACTCAATTATCAGGGCGCTGCCTCGCGCTTCGCCAGCACCACGTTTAGCGGCGGTGGCACCAATGTACTCAGCGTAGGAAATGGTTCCGCACTCAGCCAGGATATCGCGCTCGGCACTCTCAATGATGGCGGTGCGCCGGTGACGTTGCAAAAGACCGGCCCCGGCCAGTTGATATTCGATCAGACCACCGTGGCTAATACGATGTCCGCCGACTCCAACTTCGAGATTCGCGGGGGCGGCGCGGTGGTGATTGGCGCAGCCGGAGGATTCAATCCCCTCGGCAGCGCGGATATCACCCTTGGCTCCTCACTGCCCAGCCCCGCGCCAGCAGGCAGCACCGTCACCCCTTCGACGCTTTCGATCTCGAGCAAGACGGGAAATTTCACACTCGATAACTCCATCGTGGTCGCTGCGAGCAATACTATCATAGCCCAGCAAACGGCGGTGGTCAGCAATACCACCTTCCTGCAAGGCAGCGCGATAGGCGTCTCGTCGGCACCCACCACCGTGGCCAACGCCACAGTAACCCTGGGTAGCGGCACCAACGGCATCACCGTGAATAGCGGGCAGACGCTCACCTTTTCCACCGCCAACGGCTACACGCTCGCCATCGCAGGGGCCACGGGCGGCCAGGGGAACGTGGCGTTCACGCCCGGCAACTACAACCTGCTCGCTCCGTTTACCAACTCCGGAACCTTCACCACTTCCACCGCGGGCACCTCGCTCTTCACCTACGGCGTGAATGGCGCCACTGGCGGACGCCTGCTCGCAGTCGGCGGAGCCAATTCCCAAATCGCGATTGCAAATACGG
>JAYUWZ010000873.1:0-6336 GCA_043753265.1 Verrucomicrobiaceae bacterium | reverse complement strand
GCCCCCGCTGGGCTCCGCTTCGCGGCGGATGTCTGGCTCGGAGGTTAGAAATGCATTGTGTGCCGGGACCAATGCCTCGCCGGCGGTCTTGTAGGTGCGGGCCACGCGCACGCGTTGGGCAGCATCGGGAGCAAAGGTGGTATCGCGCATTTTGAGAGGCTCCAGGATGCGTTCCCGAATGAATGCCGGGAACGCTTTGCCCGAGGCCACCTCCACGCAGCGGCCCGCCACCGTGGTGCCAAAGCTGTACTCATACTTCTCGCCCGGCTGAAATTCAAAAGAGCCCGTCAGAATGTCTTTGGTGTAGTTTTCCAGCGTCATGTTGCCATCCGTGGCTTTGCGCGCAGGGTCGGGAATTCCGCTCGTGTGCGAGAGCAGGTCGCGCAGGGTGATGGGGCGTGCGAGCGGCTGGCCGCTGGCGAGCTTCACTTTTGCGAGCTCGGGCACCCATTTGCTCGCGGGTTCGTCGAGCGATAGCTTTCCCTCTTCCACCATCATCATCACCGCCGTGGCTGTGATGTTCTTGGTCATTGAGGCGATCCAGAAAATGGCATCGGGCGTCATCACCCTGCCCGTCTCGATGCTGGCGAGGCCCGCGGAATCGAGATGCACGAGGCGGCCATCCTTCACTACCAGTGTCACCACACCAGCGCCGCGCTTTTGCGCGATGAGAGCCTCCATGGCTGCGTGGATGCCGTCCAGCTTTGCAGGATCGAGTCCCACTTCCTCAGGCTTCGCGGGCGCGAGCGCGGCGAGTGGTTTTGGTGTTTCCTTCTTCTCCTCGGGTTTGGGTGGCTGAGGCGGCGGCGTGGGCGGGGCAGGTGGCTTTGGCGCGTCTTTTTTCTCTTCCGGTTTTGGTGGCGCTGGTGGCGGCGGCTTCGGCGCGTCTTTCTTTTCTTCAGGCTTTGCAGGCGCTACCGCTGGGGAGGCAGCGGCAGGTGTGGCAGGGACGATTTTGTCCCATCCGCGCTCGATGCGCAGCGTGGGGAGCGCTTTCAGCAGGGCGTCCGCGCCCGCGTCGGTTACCTTGGTTTCAAATACATACAGGCGTTTCAGCTTCTTGAGCCCTGCGAGCTGCGGGAGTCCTGCGTCCGTGACTGCGGTGTGGAAAAGATTGAGCGACTCCAGATTCTCCAGTCCTTTCAGGTGCGCCAGCGATTCATCATTCGCCGGGGTGTTGGAAAGGATGAGCTTGGTGAGACTCTTGAGGCCTCCTATAGCGGCCAAGTCGCCCGGCTGGAATTGCGTGCCCGAGAGGTCGAGTTCCGTTGTGGTTGTGAGTTTGCCGATGAGCGCAAAGGCTCCGGCATCCAGTTTTTCAACCCCGCGAAGATTGAGGTAGCGCCAGTTGAGGTTTGCAGCGACCGGCTGCACCAAGCCGCCTCGCTTGGTTAGTTCGGCTGCAGCCTGCTCCTGTTCGGGAGTCAGGGCGGGCCCGGCGTTGGGCTTGTCTTCTGCAAATGCGAGAGTCGCGGCGAGGAGTAGTGGGAAGAGTGCTTTCATGACGACGCCCTAGCATCGCGAATTTCCATTCCCTTCTTCAACAACGAACATCGGGTGGAATGGTGCGCGGACTTTAGTCGGCCTGCTGCCCAATTGTGAGGCGGGCTTGCTGTCCGTCCGCGCAGCGAATTCCCTTGGGCGAGGACCGAAAACTCACAAGACGGACTGGAATTACTGCAAGTCCGTCGCACTGTGGAGCCCTCCTGGCGGGCTGAAAGTCCGCACTACATTGGGGCCAGCGTAATAACATCAGCCCGCTTGGCATCGTTCTCGCTATTCCAGTTGGAACAATGGCCCGCATCGACCAGTACTTCAAGTTCATGAAGGAGCAGGGCGCCTCCGACCTGCACCTGTCCTCTTCCAATCCTCCCATGCTCCGTATCAACGGGGACATGGTCCGAATCGACGCCGCTCCCTTCGGCAACGACGACCTCAAGGCGCTCGTTTACGAGATCGCCCCGGAGCATAAGATCAAGCAATTTGAGGAAACGGGAGACGTCGACTTCGGCTACGAGTATCCCGGCTTTGCCCGCTACCGCGCGAACTTCTTCAACCAGAAATACGGCATTGGCGCGGTGTTCCGGTTGATTCCGAGCAAGATCATGACCGCGGAGGACCTCGGTCTGCCGCCGGTCATCAAGCGTTTTTCCATGCTGAAAAAGGGCATGGTGCTGGTCACGGGCCCCACGGGGTCCGGCAAATCGACCACACTCGCGGCCATGGTGGACTTTGCGAACCTGCAGCGGAAGGAACACATCCTTACCATCGAGGACCCCATCGAATTCGTCCACAAGAGCCAGCAATCGCTCGTGAATCACCGCGAGGTGGGCCTGCACACCAAGTCGTTTGCCTCCGCGTTGCGCGGTGCGCTGCGTGAGGATCCGGACATCATTCTCGTCGGCGAGTTGCGCGACCTGGAAACCATCGAACTCGCGCTGACCGCAGCGCAGACGGGTCACTTGGTCTTCGCCACGCTCCACACACCCAGCGCGCCAAAGACCATCGATCGTATCATCGATGTATTTCCATCCACGCAGCAAAACCAGGTGCGCGCCGGCCTGGCGGAATCGCTCAAGGGCGTGGTCGCCCAGTCGCTCTTCAAGCGCATCGACAAGCCCGGCCGCTGCGCCGCCCTCGAGGTACTCGTGGTGGACAGCCCGATCGCCAACCTTATCCGTGAAGGCAAGACGCATCAAATCACCGGCATGATGCAGCTCGGTAAAAAGAAGGGCAACCAGACCCTCGACGACGCCATCATGGACCTGATGCGCACGTCCAAGATTTCCCCGGAGGAAGCGTACGAAAAAGCTCAGGACAAAAAGAAATTCCGAGTCTTCCTGAAAAACGCAGACGACTGGGACGATTAACCAATGAAACGCGCAGAACTAGACGCCCTCCTCACCGCGATGCTGGAAAGTGCCCCCGGCATCAGCGATATCAATTTCACTGTTGGCCGGCCTCCGCAGGTCGAGGCTTTCGGCGTGCTCAAGGGCGCGGACGTCGTAGGCGGGGTGAAAAAACTCACCGCATACCAGACCGAGCGCATCGCCCTGAACATCCTGGGCAGTGAGCGCCGCCTGCTGCGCGACCTTGCAAAGCATGGGTCGTGCGACTGCGCCTACATGATCAATGAGCGCGCGCGCTTCCGTGTGAATATCTTCCGGCAGCGCGGGCACATCTCGATCGTCATGCGTAAAGCGCAGACCGAGGTGCCTTCCATTCAGTCGCTGAATCTCACCGGGACCTTCCGCGACATCGCCAAGGAAAAGATGGGACTCGTGCTGGTCACGGGCTCCACCGGCAGCGGTAAAACGACCACGCTCGCCGCGGTGCTGGACGAGATTAACCGCACGCTCCCTGTGCACGTCGTCACGCTGGAGGACCCCATCGAATACATTCACCCGCACAAGCGCGCCACGTTCAACCAGCGCGAGCTTGGAGCGGACTTCGACGACTTCCCATCCGGCCTGCGCGCCGCACTGCGTCAGGCTCCCAAGGTCGTCCTCGTCGGCGAAATGCGCGATCGCTCCACGGTCGAAATCGCACTCACCGCCGCGGAAACGGGTCACTTGGTACTCTCCACAATTCACACCATCAGCGCCGGTCAGACCATCAACCGTATCCTCGGCATGTTCGACAAGGAGGAGCAGGTGCAGGTGCGTCTGCGTCTTGCCGACATGCTTCGCTGGGTGGTGAGCCAGCGTCTGCTTCCAAAGACTGGCGGCGGTCGAATGCTCGTGCAGGAAATCATGGGCAACAGCCTGCGAACCCGCGAAACGATTGCACTCGGCGAAAGCGACGAACGCAGCTTTTACGACATCATCGAGCAAAGCTCGACCTTTGGCTGGTCCACGTTCGATCAAGCCATCGTGAGCGCTTACGAGATGGGCAAAATCAGCGAGGAGACCGCCACCCTTTACTCCACCAACAAGGGCAAGATGTCGCGCTTCATCGACGACGTGAAGAAGCGCCAGAACTTGAACAGCGTGGAAACCACCGGAATGAAGCTCGACGTGCAATCCCTCGCCAAATGAACATGCTGAACGACAACGATTTTCACCACCGGATCGACCTCTTCGAACCGGGCGACAAAACCGCTCTGGTGTGCGTGGATGTTCCCGAGGTCCAGCGTCTCGTGGTGGAAAACCTCGGTGAACTGGAATACAAGATCCACACCGGGCTTTTCCAGGACGACATCCTGCTCAAGGTGCAGTCACACCTTTATGATGTGGTGGTGATTTCCGAGCACTTCAACGCCTCGAACCTGGAGAATAATCCCGTCCTCCTTGCCACTCTCGACCTCTCTCCCAGCCAGCGTCGCCGCCAGTTTATCGTCCTGGTGGGCTCCGGCCTGCATACGGATAGCGAGATGGAATCCTGGGCCAACAGTGTGGATCTCGTGGTGAGCCTGGCCGACGTGCCAAATCTCAAACACGTGATGCGCCGCGCTGTGCAACGCACCCAGATGTTCTACGAGCCATACCTCGCTGCGATAGAAGAGGTTGGCAAGTAGAGCGGCTTACTTGGAAAGAGAGCCCCGACGTGCGGGCCGCGCGTCCTTACCTCGCAGGTGCAAGGTAGGGAACGAGCCGCTGGCTTGTCCGCACGCTGCCCAAGCTGGGACAGCTAACTCCTCTCCTCGGTGAATTCCCTAATGAGTATTCTGTATTTTTCATACAGATAAGCACGAAATCTGCATCGCACGGGTGAAATGCAGTGTCCCAAAGACGAAACCCAACCGATCATCCCACAGCTCGTGGTGTGTCCGGATTGCGGCAAGGAGACAGCCACCTCCTTTATGGTTCCTCTTGAGGATAAGAAGGACCAAAAGAAGTCGCGCAACGTGTGCATGCTGTGCTTCGACATCCACCAGATGCGGCATGCGGAAGTCGTTGTGGACCGGACGCAACTTGCATCCGGCTCGCCTCTAAAAAAGAAGGTAGCTGGGGAGATGTGGAAGCTCGTGGTGCTTTGCACTCTCTGCTTTGCATTGCTCTGCACTGGCATTTACCACCTTGTGGATTACTCTGGAAAAGAGAAGCAGAAGAAGGAACAGGCGGAACTGGCAAAGGCTGCGGATGCTGACGGGGACGCTATTGCTCAGAAATCACCCGACGGTTCGCAGAAGGACCCGAAAAACCCCAAAGACCCGGATGATCCTAATGGAGGCCTTTCCAAGGAGAAGGCAGAGGAAATGCACGGAGATGTTTCAGGAGTTACAGCCGAGAATACTCGAATCACGGAGGTGGCTTCCCGGTTTGCCCCGAACACGGATATTACAGGACCCATCAAAAAAGTGACGCCCCGGCGCAGCCTTGGAGACGCCAAAGACATCGACCTAAAGGGCGGCACAGGTGAGGATGCGTTGGATCAACTCATAAGGGAGGCGAACGCAGCGGACGTGGCTGCGGGGCGGCCGGGGATAAAGCCTCTCAAGGAGGGAAGTTTGCCGGCAAGTCGAGGCAAGGGGGATATCCCAGGCAAGGCGCCTGGGGATATGGTGATTAGCAGCACGGGCAAAAAGCCCGTGCCAGGCCCTGGGGGCTCAACTGCTTCAGGGGGAGCGGGGGGATCCAACCCGGGCGGGTCAGGCGGCTCGAAGTCTGCCGGGCCGGCGCAGATAAACCTCAATCTCCAACAGCCCCTCATCTTGAAGAAAGTTGCGGCGAATCCCAAGGCGAATAAAGGCGCGCAACCGGAACTCGCCGGTGGAATCCAACCCATTGTTGGGAGATCCAAGACAGCGTCGTCGGCTTCGCCACCGAACACCTATCAGCAGCCCATCATTGGAGCCAAAGCAACATCGAAATCCCCGACTGCCGCCGCGACCCAGCAGACGCTGAACAACTACGTCTTCTTTGAACTCGAGTCAGCGAACGTGGGTGGTGCGGATGATCTGGGCGATGTGCTGGGTATCTTGAAAAAGCACCCCGACGCTCCCGTGTTCGTCCAGGGCTATGTGGATTCCACCGAAAAGGGAGGGCTTGCGCTTTCTCAAAAGCGAGCGGAAGCCGTGTGTGAAGTGCTCAGCCGAAAACTAGGGTTTCGCGTGCGCAACTTGACCGCAGTCGGTGAGGGAACTCTCTCCGCCGGTGATGCCACCCCCGAGGCGCAGGCGCTCAACCGCCGGGTGCGCATCTCCGTGCCGAATCTCGCCGAAGTGAAGCAACTGTAGGAGCGACAGCACCTTTCGAGGGATTCGAGTGGGGCGATCCGATTGAAGTCCCCAAAAACGGCGGCGAGGCAATTTTCCCCGCTAACGAAAGAAAGGTGGCGGAATCATGTGTCCTGATAAATATTTAGTTCAGGGAAAAGCGGGCTATGTCCGTTCTG
>JAYUWZ010000872.1:0-2945 GCA_043753265.1 Verrucomicrobiaceae bacterium | reverse complement strand
GGCAGCTTTCCAGCCAGTCGCGAGCGCGGGCGATCCAGGGTTCGCGCATGTCCTGACCGATCGCCGCGAGGCCCCGCAGCACCTGCCAGGTTCCGTAGAGATAGTTCACGCCCCAGCGCCCCCACCAGGAGCCGTCGAGTTCCTGTGTCTTTTTGAGAAATGCGAGTGCGCGGCGCACTCGGATGTCTTCGCGGGGATGGCCGATTTTGCCAAGCAACTCGAGCACACGCCCGGTGAGGTCCGCGCAGCTCGGGTCCAGGATTGCGTTGTGGTCCGCAAAGGGCACGTCCTGCAGCCAGCGCTGGGTCACGTCTTTGTCGAATGCTGCCCAGCCGCCATCGCGGCACTGGAAGCTGAGCAGCCATTTGAGTGCGCGGGTAAATTGTTCGGTCTTGGGTGCGGGGCCATTCCCGGCTGCGGAGTGCAGTGCCATCAGCACCATCATCGTGTCGTCGGTGTCGGCGTAGTAGTCGTTCCGGTACTCGAAGGCCCATCCACTCGGCTCGGGGCCGGGATTCTTCGATGCCCAGTCGCCGCGGAAGCGCACCTCCTTTTCCCTCAGCCATTCCGAGGCGCGGGCGATGGCGTCGTCGATGGGCTGCGTTTCCCGCGTTGCATCGGCCTCGGGTGAGAGGGACTGCGGCTTCCGGCTCTCCGCCATGGCTATCGTGGTGATGGCGGTATCCCACACCGGCGACAGGCAGGGCTGGATGCGAAAATCCTGAGGGTCGTCGACAAAGAGTCCCTCGAAATCCTGGCGGGCCTTGGCGAGTAATGGGTGGTCCTCCGCGTAGCCGAGCGCGTGGAGTGCGATCTGGCTGTTGAGCATCGCGGGGAAGATGGCGGCGAGGCCGTCGCTTCCCTCGCCCATGCGCTCCACCATCCACGCCTCGCAGCGGCGCAGCGCTGTCCGGCGGAAGGGCCGCCACCGCAGGTTCCGCAATTTTTTCAGCATGCCGTCGCACGCGAGGAAAAAGTTGGGCCACGAAAGGCGTGGTTTGCGCCAGGGCAGGCGCAGGTCGCTGTGCTCGGTTCCCACGGGGTAGAGCTCGTGGAGCGCCATCCCCGCAGGAAGAGGACGGGTGGGGCGGAAGTGATTGATGATGGCCAGCGGCATCAGCATCGCCCGCGTCCACGAGGACATCTCATTCACATTGAAAAACATCCACCGGGGAAAAAGGATCATCTCCGGAGGGACCGTGGGCAGATGATCCCATGGGAACTGCCCGAGCAGCGCCAGGTACAGCTTGCTGTAGGTGTTCATCCGCGGGATGCCGCCGAGGCGCAGCGCGGTGGCGCGTGCTTCCTGCATGTAGGGCAGGGTGGGGGAATGCCCGGCCAGCTTCAGCGCGAAGTAGCCTTTCACCGTCGCATTGATCTCGCTCGGGCCACCCTCGTAAATGTTCCAGCCGCCATCGGCGAGCTGGCGGCGGCGAATGTGCGCCGCGCACTTTTCCTGCAAAGTCGGATCGACCCCGCCCCCGCCAACAGGCTTCTGTGAGACCCAGTGGAGGTATGCGATGAAGTCCGAGCACAGGGTGCTGTCCACGAGCAGTTCGCCGCACCAGTGGCCGTCCGGTCTTTGGAGCCGGAGCAGGTTCGCCTGGGCGCGCACGATGGCGCGGGGCAGTGAGTCATGGGCAGGCTGTTGGTGTGCCGCGAGCATCCGTTGCATTTTACCGAGATCGCCGCTGAAAAGGGAAGCGGTCTTGTGCGGTGCGCGCGTAGGCGTTTAACGGCCCCTGCCGCCACCACCACCGCCGCCGCTGCTGCGACGGCCCCCGCCCCCTCCGCCTCCACCCTGGGGCTTGCCCCAGTTCGGATTGAACGGCTGCCCCTGGCTCTGCGGGCGCCGCGCTCCCCGCTGTGGCTCGCCGTTCTGCCGCACGTTCTGCGGGCGTCCCGGCCTTTGGTAGGGCTCCTGGGGCTGCGTGGAGGCCTTGAATCCCTCCGCGTTCTTGCGAACGATGCCGCGGCCAATGAATTTTTCCAGCGAGCGGAGCGCGGAGCGATCTTCGGAACTCACAAAGCTGATGGCGTCGCCGATTGCATTGGCGCGGCCGGTGCGGCCGATGCGGTGGACGTAGTCCTCCGAGTGCATGGGGAAATCGTAGTTTACCACGTGCGAGATGCCGTCCACGTCGATGCCGCGCGCGGCGATGTCCGTGGCCACGAGCACCCGCACCGCGCCGCTCTTGAAGTCTTGCAGTGCCCGCAGGCGCTGGTTTTGCGAGCGGTTCGAGTGAAGGGTCGCAGTCTTGATTCCCTGCCGTTCAATCACCTGCGCGATACGATCCGCACCGTGCTTGGTGCGGGAAAAGACGAGCACCATGTACATCGCGGGATCCTTGAGCAGGTGGAGCAAAAGCGAGGGTTTGCTGGATTTTTCCACCTCGTAAACGAACTGCGCGACGGTCTCTGCGGGATTCGAGCGCCGGCCGATTTGCACGGTCTTGGGATGCACCAAAAATTCCTGGGTGAGCCGCTCGATCTCCGAGGAAAGCGTGGCGGAGAAAAGGAGCGTCTGCCGCTTCTTTGGCAGGTTGCGCACGACCTGGCGGATGGCGGGCAGGAAGCCCATGTCCAGCATGCGGTCGGCCTCGTCGAGCACGAGAAATTCGAGCTTCGAGAAATCCGCGCACCGGCGGCCCATGAGATCGAGCAGACGGCCCGGGGTCGCGATGATGAGCGTGGCCCCGTTGCGCAGCGCCTGCATCTGCGGGCGCTCGCTCACGCCGCCGTACACCAGCGCTACTTTTAATGGCAGGTGCTTTGCATAGGCGCGCACGTTTTCCTCAATCTGCACCACCAGTTCACGCGTGGGCGCGAGCACCAGGGCGCGGGTGGAAACTGGGGCGTTGTCGCCGAGAATGCCGGCCAGCTTGGTGAGCATGGGCAGCGTGAATGCGGCAGTTTTTCCCGTGCCCGTCTGGGCGATGCCGATG
>JAYUWZ010000871.1:0-13320 GCA_043753265.1 Verrucomicrobiaceae bacterium | reverse complement strand
AAAACCGACTCCGCTCCCGCCGCCGTGAAAACAGAAACCATTGTGGTCGGAGGCGGCTGCTTCTGGTGCACCGAGGCCGTGTTCCAGCGCCTGCAGGGCGTCATCAAGGTGGAGTCCGGCTACTCTGGCGGGCACGTGAAGAATCCCACCTACGAGCAAATCTGCACGAAGACCACGGGCCACGCGGAAGTCATCAAAATCGTTTATGACCCCGCCAAGGCTCCTCTTTCCAAGGTGCTCGATGTGTTCTTCCTGGCACACGACCCGACGACCCTGAATCGCCAGGGCAACGACGTGGGCCCCCAATACCGCTCGGTCGTATTCTACGCGAACGAGGAGCAGAAAAAGGAAGCCGACGCAGCCAAGGAGCGCGCGAAGGCGGAGTACAAGGACCCGATCATCACCGATGTCGCACCGCTCAAGGAGTATTATTCTGCGGAGGCCTACCACCAGAATTACTACAACCTGAACAAGGACCAGAATCCCTACTGCAACCTCATCTCAGCCAAGCTCAACAAGCTGCTGAAGAAAGGGGTCATCGCTGACCCGGGAAAGTAATTGAGACGGCGGCGGCCCGCGCAAACTGGATGCGCGTAATCATCGTGGCCATCGCCGTCCTTCTCTCATTCTTCGTCATCCGCGGCATGCGGGCAATGCGCCGCTAGGGAAACGCTGCTTTAATGAGAGCAGTGGCAACTGGAGGGGCAAAAGGCCCGGTGATATTCCAGCCTGGGGTGACGTTGGGAATTTAGCCGGTTTGAAATTTCGGAGAAGTTTGCCTTAGAGGCGGCTACTTCAGGGTTGGCCCCGAGATCAAGGGCGATGAGAAGCCCCCCGATCACGCTGGGTGCCGGCTTGTCTCGGGTTACTACAGCATCTCTGTTAGCGGGCCGCAGGGGCGAAGTCAGGCCAGCAATTCGGTGAGGGGGCCGGTGCTTTCCTTGAAGGACTTCACTGGGCAGCCCATCTGCTGGAGGATGGTGAGGTAGAGGTCGGAGGCGGGCTTCTTGTCCTTGTCCCATTTTATATGCTGGCCGTGCTTGAGGCCGAGCTTGCGACCGCCGGCCAGGAGCATCGGGAAGCTGCCGCCGGAGTGGCTGCTGATTTGCGAGCCGCCCAGGAGCAGCACGGTGTGGTCGAGCATGGTGCCGTCGCGGGCGGGGATGGCCTTCAGCTTGTCCATGAGCCGCGCGAGACTGGCGCAAAACATCTGGTCGCGCTGGCCGATGACTTTCACATCCGCATTATCCGCACCGCGTCCGCCGGAACCCTTGTGATGAAAATCGTGCGCGCCGCGGAGCTGTGCGCCGGCAGCTTTGGCCCAGTCCTTATAATCGTCGTAGTTTGGTCCGCCTTCGCCGCCGAGACTGTGCGTGACCACACGCGTCATGTCCGTTTGGAAAGCCAGCGCGATGAGATCCATCATCATCTCGATATGTTCCTGCATGCGGACTTTTCCCTGCGGCTCCAGGCGCACGCTGGCTTCGTCAAATTGCGGGCGGCCCTGCTCGATGATTTTCCCCTTGTCGGTCAGGCGCGTCTCCACCTCACGAATGGAGGCTAGATACTGCTCCACGCGCTGGCGGTCGTCGTAACCGAGTCGGGCCTGGAACCTCTTCACGTCGCCCATCGCGGTGTCCAGGATGCTGCGATCCTGCGCGAGCCGCGCCTGGGCGTCCTGGATCTGGGCTCGGTCCGCTGGCGGAAAGAGGCGCTCGAAGACGGTACGGTAATTCGCGGTGGCCGGGATGTCCGCTCCCATGGCGTTGCGCGACAGGGTGCTCGTGCCCACGCCATCCGCGAACGATAGCGCCAGCGAAGGCACATAAGTCGGACCGGCGTGCCGGGCGGCGACTTGATCCATGGAGATGCTGTTCGTAATCGTGCCTGGGGTCAGTTTGATATTCGTGCCGGTGAGCCAGTTGTAGGGATGCTCGTGTCCGCTGATGCGGCCCTGGATGTGGGAGAGGTTCGTGAGCACCGAGAACTGCTCACGCAAGTGCGCCAGCGGCTGGTGCGACGGAGCCAGCGTGTAGTTGAAACCCGTGTCGCCGGGGAACCAGTTGTATTGGTTGATGGCCCCAGGGATGTAAAAGCACGCGAGCCGCGCGGGCTCACTTTTGCCGGCGACAGCCGCGAGCGTCCGGCCGCCCATGATGTTGAGATAAGGCAGCGCGATCATCGCGCCCAGGCCTCGGAGCGCAGCACGACGCGTAATGTGATTGGTTTTCAGGTTCATGGCGATGTTCGGGCGGGTTGGGTTCTTACGGTTCGAAAAATGCGCGCGAGCCGACGGTGGCCTTGATCAAATCGCGCAGGCGATAACCTCCGGCGGATTGCTGCTTCATGATCGCGCGGATCTCCGCGAGGCCATCCACGTCGGCCTCGCGTCCCGTGGCATAGAGCAGCAGGTTTTTCATCAGGCCGAGGACGACATCGTCCTGGTATTTGCCAGCGAGCAGTTCCTTGGCCTCCGCGAAACTTTGAAACGTCTCGCCCCGTGGCAACTGACCTGTGGTGTCCACGGGCCGGGTCTTGCCGGCGCCGAGCCACGCGACTTTGCCGTCGATTTCATTACGCTCATAGCGCTCGTATTCCACCGTGCGCCAGCGCCCGCTCAGGTCAAAGTTTTGGAAGGCGAAGCCCAGCGGGTCCATCGCCTTGTGGCAGACGGAACAATTCTCGTCGGCCTGGTGCTGCTTGAGCAATTCCTTAAAGGTCTTGCCCCGGTTCCCGCCGTCGCCGGGATTCAGCTCCGGCACTTCGAGCGGCGCCGGTGGCGGCGGCGCGTTGAGGATGTGGCGCAGCGTCCAGGCGCCACGGTAAATCACCCAGTTGTCGCCCATCCAGCAGAGCATGGACTGGATGCCGGCGTGCCCGAGGATGCCTCCGCCACGAGGATCATCGGGGCGCAGCGTCACCTTGCGAAGGTGTCCGCCTTCGAGGGCGGGGTAGCCGTAGTGGATGGCGAGGATGTCGTTCATCATCGTCCAGTCGCTGCGGATTAATTCGCGCGCCGGCCGATTGCCCGCCAGCAGTTGCGCGACATATGCGATGGTTTCTTCCTGCATCGAGGCCTTGAGGTGGCGGCCAAATCGGAAGTCCTGCTTCTGGATGTGATCCATCGCGAGCGTAATCGGCTGGCCCATCACCAGCCACTGCATGACGAAGGGGCGCACGAACGCTTCGCTGCGCGCGCTGGAAAGCAGGCGGTCTGTTTGGGCGGCGAGGATGGCCGGTTGGCGGAGCTGGCCAGCGGCAGCCACGCGGCGCAATTCCGCATCCGGCGGCGCGCCGGTGAGCATGAAGCTGAGCCGCGACGCCACGGTGTGCATGGCAATCACCGGGTCCGGGTCGGCCGGTGAGGCGAGATAGCGGAACGGCGCGCCCAGCAGCACGGATCGGAAGGCGGCGCGCAGCGCGTTGTCGAAGGACGCGCCCTGTCCCCGAAACTTTTGGTATAGATCGAAAAACGGCTGCAACTCCGCGTCCTTCACAGGCCGCCGCCACGCGCGGTCGATCCACATTGCGAGCAGGCGCCGCGCGCTCGCAGGATTGTCGGCAATTTCCCCGGCACCGCTCTTCCAGGCCGCCGGCGGCCACGCGGCGACATGATTGTCATCCAGTTCGATGCGCTGCAGGACGATGAATGGCACGGGCTGCTGTTCCGGCGTCAGCTTGGCCTTCCGGTCAAAAAGCGGACGATACAATCCGGTTCCGCCGGGGATATTGTCCTCGGGCTTCCCTCGCTCCTCGTTCGCGAAGCCAGCCACGGCGTATGGAACTTCCACCATGTTCTGGAGCAGGACCTCGATGCCATCCTTCCCGACCACTAGGTCATCCGCCTGCACTTCGAAGGTCAGTTCGTGCGGCTGGTCGAGCGGGCTGGTGATCTCCTGCATCGCGACGACGTTCCCGCCGAACTTCACCCACAGGCGTGGATTCGGGATGCCGGGAAAATTGCCCTTCATCACCGAGACCACCAGCTTCAAGCGCAGCACGCCATGCCGATTGGGAGGAGGCGGCACCCTGAGAGACAGCCCCTCTCGATCCCCGAGCCAGGTGGGCTGGAGCAGAAGCCCCGCGCCGGGCTGGTTGATGCCACGCGCCTCTCCGCGCAGTCCTTGCTTCTTCCATTCGTCAAGGACCTTGCGGGCGTCCTTTGCCCCGCGCAAATCGGCGCTCCATACCTTGCCCGGCGCCGGCTCCAGGAAGCGCACGCCATCCACGGCGCGGCGGGAGACCTCCATCATTTGCGCGACCGAGTCCGCCGTGTCCTGTAATCCCTGCACGCCCGTGTCGAACCCCGCCACCTTGCCATCCTCCGGCATGCTGTAGGCGTAATCCACCGCCAAGCCCGTGACATCCTGGAGCGCCGCCGAGAGTTCCCGCCGGTTCAGCCGGCGTGTGGACCCGGTGCGGTGGGCGCGCTGCTGGCCCTGAATCCACGCGAGGATGCGTGCGCTCTCGCTCGCGGTCGGCTGCGTGCGGTCTTCCGGCGGCATCTCGTGCGCCGAGAGTTGCTCATGCACCAGCGTCCAGAGGTGGCGCTCCGCCATCTGGAACTCCGTAATCTGATCGTAGCGGATGCCCGACTTCTGTTTCTCGGGCCCGTGACACGCGAAACAGTGCTTCTTCAAAAACGGTTGCACGACGGTCGCAAAATCATCCGCCGCGCGCGAGGGCGATGCCAACGACCCGACCAGCCACAGCAATGCGAAAACGTGCTTCAAGGTGAATGGAGGATGACTCATTTTGTTTCCGGAAGCTCCCAGATTTTCACGACACCGCGACCGCCCGCGGCGACGCGCTTCCCATCGGGAGTGATCGCGACTGTCGTGACCTTGTCCATTCCACCGGGCAAAGTCAAAAGCGCCGCGCCGCCACTCACGTCCCAGATTTTCACCGTGTCATCCGCGCTCCCGGAAACGATGCGTGAGCCATCCGGACCGACCGCCACCCCTGTGACTTCATCCGCATGCCCCCGCAACGTCGTCAACACGTCGCCGCCGCGCGCGTCCCAGATTTTCAATGTGCGGTCCCAGCTTCCGGAAACGATCCGCCGGCCATCCCTGCTGCACGCGACTGCGGAGATGGCCGCAGTGTGGCCTTCCAAAATCATCAGTTCATCGCCGTTGAGCGCATCCCATATCTTCAGGCTGTTCTCCCCGTCGCCCGACACGACGCGTTTGCCATCCGGACTGAATGACACGGCTGTGACGTCGTATTCGTTGCCCGACGGAAGAACGAGCAACTCCTCGCCTTTGTCCCAGTTCCAGACCTTCAAAGTATCGTCCCCGCTGCCAGACGCGATTTGCTTCCCATCCTGACTGAAAGCAACCGCCGTGATGCTTTCCGCGTGACCACGCAAGGTTGCCAGCAGCTCGCCATCCTGCGAATCCCGCACGCGCAGCAAGCCGTCCCAATGTCCCGCGATGACGCGCTTTCCATCCGGGCTGAAGGCGACCGCCGTCACTGCCGCGCCTCTCTCGCGCACCGACCACACCACCTCGCCGGTCCGCGCGTCCCAGACCTTCACCGACTCGTCATCGCCGCCGGACACGAGGCGTTTTCCATCCGGGCTGAACTGCACTGAGGCTACCCAGCGTTCGTGCCCGCGCAGAACGGTGGGCTCGGAAGCGTCGGCGGCGAAAGATTCCACGACCGCCATCGAAAGAACCATCGCAGCAATGGGAATTGCAGCTTTCATCAGCGTCCGCCCTCCACTGGTCGTTCCGCAGGCGGGGACAGCTGCCAATTGGGATCAGGCTGATGCGACTTATCAAGAAGTGCGGTGGCATGCCTTGCCAGGTCTGGGCGCCGCGCAGCGTAATTGCGCTTCTCCTCATGATCATTCGACAGGTCATAGAGTTCGAGTTCGCCCGTGAACATCGGGGAACGAATCGCCTTCCATTTGCCGAACCGGACGGCCTGCGCTGACGCACCTTCATACGTCTCCCAATAAAGGCGGCTTTTCCGTTTCCACTGATCTTTTTCGATCTGCCCGCGCAGCGCCGGCACCAAGCTGTCGCTGTCCAGATCGTCCGGCGGCTTGATCCCGGCGAGTTCCGCCGCCGTCGCCATAAGGTCGCCGGAATACCACTGGCGGTCATTTTCGCCGCCCGCCACGACCGTGCCCGGCCACCACGCGATCATCGGCACGCGGATGCCGCCTTCGGCCAGTTCGCGCTTGATGCCGCGATACTTGCCATTCGAGTCGAAGAAATCCGCCTTGTGCCCGCCCTCC
The DNA here is from genome assembly GCA_043753265.1 of Verrucomicrobiaceae bacterium. GTDB lineage: Bacteria > Verrucomicrobiota > Verrucomicrobiia > Chthoniobacterales > Chthoniobacteraceae > SXWH01. The sequence continues at coordinate 7,073 of JAYUWZ010000871.1, read as the reverse complement.
TGGTGCGGCCCGTTATCGGAGGTGAAAAGGACCAGCGTGTCATTGGCAATGCCCAGCTCCTTGAGCAGATCGAGAATCCGACCCGTGTCGCGATCAAGGTTTCGGAGCATCGCCGCGAAACCTTTCTCCGGCTCCGGCCAGTCCCTCGCGGCATACTCGCCGAGGTCCGGCACCTCCATCCCCTTGTCTCCCGCCTCGTTGTTTGCGTGCGGCATATTCAGCGCAAGGTAGAGGAAAAACGGCTGCTTTTGCTTTTCGCGAATGAATCGGAGCGCGTCTCCCGCGAAGAGGTCCGGAGCATACTGCGCTTTCTTTGCCGCGACTCCCCGTCCCGATTGCGGAAGCTTCGGGTCCTGCCACTTCTTCCATTGCGCGCCGACTTCATTCTTCAGTAGCTCGACCTCGCCATTTCGGAGGAGAAACTCGGGGTAAAAGTTATGCGCATGCACCATGTTCACGTACCCGAAAAAGTGGCCAAAACCCACGTCGTTGGGATTGGTCAGATTGTCCGGTGTGCCAACTCCCCACTTGCCAACGCAGGCTGTCGCGTAGCCCGCCGCCTTGAGCATGGATGCTACCGTGGGCTGGCCCGGCTGAATCATAATCGGTTTGGCCGAGTTGCCACGAACGATTGCCCGGCCCGCATGCCGGCCCGTCAGCAACACGCAGCGCGACGGTGCGCACACCGTGCTGCCCGCGTAGAACTGCGTGAACCGCATCCCCTCCGCCGCCATCGCATCCAGTCGCGGCGTCGCCAGTTGTTTCTGACCGAAACACCCGAGGTCGCCGTAGCCGAGATCGTCTGCGATAATGACGATGATATTCGGCGGCCTGCGCTTCGCATCCTGCGCCACCAGCGGGTGCCGCAAGCCGTGCCACAGGATGCACGCCGTGAAACCAACGCGTGCGCACGTGAGGAGTAGAAGCACCGCGCGGATGCTTGGATGAGCACGGGTCATTGGCGGGTTCATGGGAGAGAGGATTGAATAAGAATGGTGACGGGGCGTGAGCTCCGCGGCCGCAAGTCCCTTGCTCGACGATAACGAGTGCCGGCCTGCGGCCCGTGTGCGCGCCGCCTGCGGCGACGCCGACCGTGAGCAACGCGTCAGGAAAGTTGCCCACCGCAGTCGAATGACAACCCCCCTCCAGAAAGATGGCCGCGGCGCCGAGGTGATGAATGATGCCGAAGTGGGTGGCTTCATGGTGCGCTGGTTTGTTGTCTCATGCCATGTGAGGGCTCTCAGTTAATCAACGAGGCGCCTGTTTATGTGCCCCTTTTCGATAGAGAAAGGCATCGCTCGTGAGCAGGGCCGCAATCAAACGGAAACCACGGGAACGGCAAACGCCGGGAGTGGAATCAACCTCAGGTGGTTTGGTAATGCTTTCGGGCATTCATGAGGGGGAGACTATTTGCCGGCAATGCTCACGTCAGCGAAGTCCCATCGCCTTACAAAAGCGGGACAACAGCTTCACTTTCGCTCACCTTCAGTCAGAATGGAAAGTCCTCCGGGACGCTTGCCCGGAAATGCCGGATGTCTTGACCGCCCCTTGGGACGTTGGGCGTTGAGTGTTTGTTTCGACACGCCTCAAATTTCCAATAAGGTTTCGCCCTTTCCACGGATTACCCCGCGCCATGAAACGCACCCTCTTTATTCTCGCCACCAGTTTCGCAGCCCTCGCCCTCGCCCAGGACAAACCGAAAAAGCCCCTCGGCTACACCACCACGCCCATCATTCCCGGCACCAAATGGCACGTGCATGATGGAGACCGCCCGCAGCCCAAGGTCGTGACGCCCGGCGCTCCGAGCACCCCGGAAAAAGTGGGTTCGGCACCGAGCGATGCAGTGGTGCTCTTCGACGGCAAGGACCTCTCGAAGTGGAAGCACAACAACGGCAAGGAAGCGGGCTGGAAAGTAGAGAACGGCTACGTGGAGTGCATGCCGAAGACGGGCGACATTTTCACCAAGGATGAATTTGGTCCGGACGTGCAATTGCACATCGAGTTTGCAACGCCCCCACCAGTGGGCGATGGGCAGGCCCGCGGCAACAGTGGCTGCTTCATGTTTGGCCGCTACGAAATCCAGGTGCTGGACAGCTACAACAACCCCACCTACCCCGACGGCCAGGCGACCGCGATCTACAGCCAGACGCCACCGCTCGTAAACGCCAGCCTGCCGCCGCAGACGTGGCAGACGTACGACATCATTTTCGAAGGCCCCCGCTTCAATGCAGACGGAACCGTGGCCAAAAAGGCCGTGACGACCATCCTGCACAACGGAGTGGTGACCCAGAATCGCACCGAGCTCACCGGCGACACGCCACACCAAGCGGTCGGCAAATACAACAAGCACCCGGAGAAGGGGCCGATTAAGCTCCAGGATCACAGCAACCCGATGCGCTTCCGCAACATCTGGATTCGCGAGATCAAGCCGGTCGATTCTGGGCTGTAAAAATCGCGGCGCTTACTTGAGTGCCTCGTAGTGCAGACGGGCGACCTGGCCCATGTAGCCGGGGCCGCCGCCTGCGCCTGCCTTCATGGCGAGTTTAACCGCCTGGGCCAGGTTCTCGCGGGCGAGTTCCTTGTGCCCGAGCAATTCCTCGTTCCAGCCGATGTAGTAGTGGGCGAAGAACATCACGAGCGCGTTGTCCTTGAGTCCCTTCTTCTCCATCTCGGCGAGCACTTCCTTGTCGGTCTTTTTGCCGGCCAGCATGTCGTAGATGGCAGGGAAGGGCTCGCGGTCGAAGCGGGTGTATTCGAGCATCTCTTTGCGCGCCTTTTCCACGCCGTCCACGCGGGCTTGTGCGAAAAATTTCCACACACCGTTCTCGCGGTCGCGTCCGTCGTGGCTGTGGTATTTTTCAAACTGCTTTGCGGACTTCGCATACTGTCCGGCAAAATAGTATGCGATGCCCAGGCGCCAGTGGGGGGCGTCTTGCGAAGGATCGATTTCGATCTCCTTTTCAAAGTCCGCCACGGCACCTTTTGCATCGCCGAGGAAAAGCAGAGCATCGCCGCGGCGCGTGAGCCACGTTGCGTCCTTGGGCGATTTCTCCAACTCGGCATCCGCGGCGCGCTTGCGTTGCTCAAAACCCGCGAGCATTTCCGCGCGATCGTCTTCATCGATGGGAGGGGCCGCTGCGAGGACGAGGCTGGCTGCTGCGAGGAGGAAAGCGAGTGGGAGTTTCATAAGGGAGATAGGTAATGAGTGGGAGCGCCGTTGCAAACAATGAACCGACCAACTCGGATCTCCGAAAACGCGGGCGAAGCCTTGGACTGCGGTGGCAAGCCTAGGCGCGACACCGCCTTTGGAAGGGATTGCGGGTGTGGAGGGCACGCTTGCTTGGAGTGATCGCTATTTCGATTTTACGTTGGCTGCCATAGTAAATCACTTCTCGCAAAGCGAAGGCGATGTGGCGCCTAGACTTGCCACCGCACAAGGCTTCCCTCACGTTTTCGGCAGTCTCTTAGTGGCTTACTTCACGCGCTCGACCCGCACGAGCGCATTGTAGTCAGGCACGCCACCTCCAGCATCCACAACCCCGCGCCGGATGATGATGTTTCCCTCAGGCCACATCACTTGCAGATTGCCGGGGGCGAGTTCGGCGAGGAAGACGCGGCCTTCGTAGCGGCCGAGATCGTTGATGAGCGCGATGGGGTCGTTGTGATTCAACCCGAGCGCCGTGGCGTCCTTCTGCGCCATGAATACCGCATCGCGATCCGCGCCCGTGAGTGGGTCGGTCTCGGCGTAGATGAGTGTGTTGAACTGCTTCCCTCGGCGGGTGCTCACGTGAAACATCGCGCTCGCGCCGGCTTGGGTATCCGCACCCGTGGGAATACGGCCCGGCAGGTCCACTGCGCGCAGGACTGCCTTTCCATCGGGTGTTTCGAAATTGCCTCCGGCGCATAGATGCGCGCCGCCGTATTGGAATGCGTCGCCCGTTTTATTCAGGTGCTGCACGCCCTCATACATCGGCACCACGCGCGCGATTTCCGCGCGCATCTTCCATCCGTCCTCGCAGCCCAACAAGTGCGCGCGGTCTGGCGATGCGGCCACGGCCACCTCGCGCAGGATGCGCCATTCGGCCCTGCATTCGCCGACCTGCCGGGGGATTTCCGGGGAAAACATCACGCGGCGCTCGGTGCTCGTTTCGGTGCCGCCGTCGTCCTGCTCGTAGCGTGTTTTTGCAGGCAGCAGGATCACGTCGCCATTGCCCGGGATAAACATCTGGTCGGTGAGGATGATGTCCTGATGCACTCGCAGCGGGACATTCGCCATCGCTCGTGCCACGTAGTCGGGCTCGGGCAGTGTGCGGAGGAAGTTTCCCCCGAGGCAGTAGAAGACATCGAGATCCCCGCGCGCGCAGGCGTCCACCATGTCCACCGCCGTCATGCCGGGCCATGAGGGCACCTCAAAACCGTATTCGCCCGAAAGCCATGCGGCGTTTTTCGCGTTCACGGATTTCACTCCGGGAAACGCAGTGCAATAAGCGCCCATCTCCGCGCCGCCCTGCACGGAGCTGTGACCGCGAATCGGCATCACTCCGCACTTGTCCCGGCCCACCCATCCGCGGGTGAGCGCGAGATTCAAAATCATCTGCACACCGTCTGCGCCATGCGGGTGTTGCGTGATGCCCATGCTCCACACAAACACGCCCGTCTTCGCCTCATGCATGAGCCGCGCAAATTCCTCCATGCTCGCGCGCGGCAACCCGGCGCGCTCTTCCAGTGAGGCGAAGGTCATCGCGACCACGGCGGATTTCAGCGCGTCCCAGCCATTGCAGTGCTCGCGTAGAAAGGCCTCGTCGAACCATCCGTTCTCCACCGCGATCTTCAGTACGCCGTAGAGAAATGCGATGTCGCCGCCCTGGGTGACGGGGAACCAGTAGTCGGCGATGTCGGTGCCAAACAGCGCGCTGCTCGTGGTGCTGGGCACCCAGTAGCGTTTCATGCCGGGCTCCATGTAGGGATTCACCATCACCACCTTCGTGCCGAGCAGCTTGGCCTCGTGCAGGTATTTGGTGGAGACGGGCTGGTCATTCGCCGGATTGCTGCCGAAGAACACGAGCAGATCAGTGCCGTACCAGTCGCGGTAGCTGCATGTGCTCGCGGCCACGCCGAGCGTTTGCTTCATCGCCGCGCCGCTGGGACTGTGGCAAAGGCGCGCCGCATTATCGATGTGGTTGGTGCCAAGAAAGCGCGCCACCTTTTGCGCCATGTAGTACACCTCATTGGTAACGCCACGCGACGTCACGAAAAAGGCGACACGGCGTGGGTCGCTCTCGCGAATGCGCCCGCCGATTCGCGTGTAGGCGTCGTCCCATGAAATGCGGCGGAAGCCCTTCGCGCCTTGCTCGCGCAGCATCGGGTAGGCGAGCCGGCCCATCTCGCGCAATTCGTCGTTCCGCTTGCCTGCAAGCGCCGAAACATCCACCAACAGTGAATGATCGAGCGCGGGCATCGTATTGAGCCGCAGCAAATTCAGCCGGGTCATGCAGAGGTGCGGGCCTTTGATGGTCCAGTCGTGCAGGCCCGCCACGCCGAGCGCGCAGCCGTCGCACACGCCTTTCGAAATCACCTTCCACGCGTAGGGAAGATTGTCGCGATTCTTCCACAGGATGCCGAGCATGTCGCGGAAGTGCGTGGGCTTTATCTCGCCGAGTCCGAAGGGAATCAGGCGGCGGAGAAATCCGGTCTTCGGAACGGCGTGGGAAGGCATCGCTATACGGAAATATGCCGGCGCTTACTTTGCCGCGCTGAGGCCCGGGGCCTGCCCCACGGGCATGCTGAGCAGCCGCTTCGACTCGCCGAGCAGCCACTTCATTTCCCCAAAGGGCCGGTACGAGATGTCCTGCCAGCGCACGTATCCATCGGGATCCACAAGGTAGGTGCCGTGGAGGGCGCGCCCCTCAAAATCGTCGAATGCGCGATAGGACTTGAAGGCCACCATGGCGGGGTCGGCCACGATCGGGAATGGGAAGCCCTGCGCATCCTTTGCTTGCACAAAGGTCTTGTTGAGGTCGTCGGGATTATCCGTGCTGACTGCAATGATGCGAATGCCCGCAGCCTCGAATTCCTTGGCGATGGGGCCGAGGGTATTGAGTTGCTCGATGCAATGAGAGCAGCCGTTGCCGAGGTAAAACACGAGCAACACGGGTTTGCCTTTGTAGTCCGAAAGGGAGTGCTGCTTGCCGTTTTGATCCACGGCATCCCACGAGGGTGCGGCGTAGGGACGCCAGCGAAATGGACCGAGGGAAGCTTGATCCGGGCGCTCCCCAGTGTCCTTTGCCCACTCGAGCTTGGGACGCCAGTCGGCGGGAAGTTCGAGTGCCTCGGCGATGGGTTTGAGTCGGCTGAAAGTCATCTCGCCGAGATCGGCCTGCGCGCAGAGCGGGCGCAGCGTCTCGAAGGTTTTCTTCGCGGCGTCCTTCTCCCCCGCCCGCCACTGGATGTCCGCGAGATTCGCCAGCGGCAGCACCTGCCCCTTGCCTTCCTTCACGGCGCGCTCGGCAAGCTCGATGGCTTTTTTCCCATCGCCCAGCTTTTGCTGGATGCGCGAAAGCCTCAGAGGCGGAATGTCTTTCGCCTCATCCACCAGCGGCTTCAACTCGCCGGGAGGCTTGTTTGCGGCGAGCGCCTGGTAGGCGCGCAATTCCGAAACTGCGCGTTCGAGCTTGTCGATTTTGTCGCCACCGGTCTTGAACAAATCGGTCATCGCCTTGGCGATTTCGTCCACGCCTTTGCCCGCCTTTTTCAACTCGCGCTCGGCATTGTCAGCGGCGGTGTAGCGGTTCTCGCGCGCCTTTTTCACCACCACCTCGAGCTCTGCCAGTTTCTCGTCGCCCTTGGCCTTGTTACCGCTTTGGAATCCGGCGATTCCCACTGCGCGCACACGGCGCGAGTCCTCCAGCGCATCCTCGCTTTTTTCCAGGTAGGACGTCCCATCGAGCGAAATCAAATCCTCCCAGCGGCCCCACGCGAGCAGCACATCGAGCAGGCGCTTGCGGCCCATGGTGAATCCACTGCGCGCTTCCGGCGTGCTGTCCTTGCCCACGAGCGAATGGCTCGGGGCGAGG
>JAYUWZ010000870.1:0-2953 GCA_043753265.1 Verrucomicrobiaceae bacterium | reverse complement strand
CCAGCGGCAACGACATGGCACCTGCCATTTCCGAAGCTTCCCCGGGAGTCACTGAGTGGCATTGGAAGCTGGAAAACCTCAAGCCCCAGGAGTTCGAGCCCTTCACGCCGGAGTGGACGCTCCCGCCACAATGGCTTCAATTTTCCGATTTTGCCTCGTGGGGTGAAGTCGCAGCATGTTCGCTCGCGAAATGGGACGAGGGTTTCGACCATGAGGAGTTGCGGCGCATGGTGGCCGAGATCGCGGCGCAGGCCCCCACGCTCCTGGAGCGAGTAGGTCTCGCCCTCACCATGGTGCAGGACGACATTCGCTACCTCAGCGTGAATCTGGAGCTTGGCGGCCAAATCCCCTCGCCTCCCGGGCTCGTCATCCAGCGGCGCTTTGGCGACTGCAAGGACAAGTCCTTCCTCCTTGCCCACCTCTTTCGCTGCCTGGGCGTGCCGGCAAGGCCCATCCTCGTGCATACTTCGCTGCGCAAGACGATTGCGGAGTTGCTTCCCGCGCCGGAGTTCACCCACGCGGTGGTGGAATATGAGTTGGACGGTGTGCGGTATTGGGCGGACTCCACCATCGCTCTCCAGGGGGGCGACGCCAAAAGCCGGTATACCTCCCACTTTATCTACGGTCTGCCGGTCGCGCCGGGGGTGGAGGCGCTGGAGGAGCAGCCCTCCTTGATACCCCCCGGGAAGCTCGTGCTCCATGAGCAATTTGCGCTGGATGAACGCATGCACCGCTCGCGGGTGGCGATTTTTTACACAGCGACAGGGGCGGAGGCCGACCATCTCCGCGCGGAGTTGCTGATGCACGGGACGGAGAAATTCGGGGAAAACAGGGCACACTATTATCGCCGGTTTTTTCCAAAGGCGAAAGTCATCCGTCAGCCCGAATGGCAGGACGACCGCAAACGCAATCGCTTGAAATGCGGGCTCGTACTGGAGCTCCCGCAGACGGGAGCCCTCAGCCCCGATGGGGCACTGAGTGCCTTCTCATACTGCGGCCATTTGATACGCGGGTGTATGCCCGTCCCCGACAAGGGCCACCGCTTCATGCCCGTCCAAATCGCAAAGGGGACAAAGCATGAGCACATCATCGAAATGCTCAACACGAAGCTCCAGACCGAGATGGACACGACCGTGATAGTCCGGCATGGGACATTCGAATTCCGGTCTGTTTGCGGGAACCGGGCAAAGGGTTACGTGATGCACTTTAACATAAGCGTTCTCAAGGACGTCGTACGCCCGGGAAACCTCGCGAATTTCCGCGCCCGCATGTCCGAGGTTTGGGTGGCCACGGAGGTCGGGCTCATCATCAGCTCGGGGAAATTTTTTGGCCTCGGCCTGCGCGCCAGCGACCCGCTGGTACCAGTGGCTCGTCCGCTGGCACTCCCAAACCAAACAGTGCCCGAGCCTGCGACCCTGCCCGCGGAGCCCGTGCCTCCGCTCGCGCCACTACCCACGGCCCCGCAGGCCGCCCTCACCGGCACCGTGCAGGCGCAGAGCGAAAAGCCCACACCCACAGTCACCATTGACCGGTTCCCCCAGCCGATGCCTCTCGAAGGCCGCTCCCGCAGTCGTGGCGAGCGCGGTGACCGCCGGCGCGACTCTTCGCAATCCAGTGGAACCACCCGGCGCAACCGCCGGCGCAGGCGGAGGAAAATTCTCCTTTTCGTGCTTTTGTTCGTCTTGATCGCCGCAGTTGCCGTGACTGCGATGCTGATGCTGAGGAATTAGGGCGTTCGATCGCTTTTCCAAACGGCCTTCAGCCATTCGGCACGGGTCATTCCTTCTTTCGCATCGGGGGGCGCAATGCCCAACTTTGTCGCAGTCGCCTTCCATCGTGAGAGGAGCGCATTGTCCATGGGTTTCGCCAGGTCGGCGTTGTGATTGGGGAAGGCCTCGAAGTACTGGCCGTGGATGTTTTTCCCGCGCTCGGTTCCCTTTCCGGGAGTGGGGGCGAGGCCGTGGAAACCGCCAGCGGTGCCCCACCACTGCACCATCGTAAAATCCGGGTTTCCGGGGAGGACATCCGCAAAATAAATCGTGGCCGCGCCCGCCTTGTGCAGGCGTACCTGAATCTCTGACACCGGAACACGGTGTACGCTGCATTTTTTCTCGAACGCTATGCGCGCGGCCACCCCGGCTGCCTGACCCATGGCGGTCCAGATCGGCTCCAGGCGAAGCGCGCAGAATCCCACGTGCGAGGAACTCGCGGCAACCGGCACGAGCAGGTTATCCACGCCGCCTTTTTCCGGCGGGAGGAGGACACCATAGGGAATTTGGTAGGGCGGCCCCGACTGATAGAATTCGCCAGTGTGCTTTCCGCCGATGCGCCCGCCGGTGTGGGCCGTCCCGTGGCAATTCAACCCATAGTCGCCCATCGCGATGCTGTCCGTGTGCAGCGCGCCACGGGCATCCCCCTGCGCATAGCCCGCGTCTTTTTGGGTGAATACCGCCACGCCGTGCATGCGCCGCGCCTCGCGCACGTAGAGTTGCCCGGGCAGGTGGGCGCTGTCCGCGAACTCATCGCGGGGCAGGCCCCATTCACGCGCCTCGTCCCGGATGCGCGAGGGCACTGCTTCATCCGTCTGGAGAAAGTAGAGCATGCCGATATTCCATCGCAGGTGTTCATCGAATACGCGCGCGCGGGCCTGTCGCAGACCCGTGCGAGAAAAAGGAACGACTCCACCGACGTCGGTCTCTTCGTCCTTTCGCACGAAGGCACCACCGGTGCCATCGGGCCACGTCGCGTTCTCTCCGGGCAGCGAGAGGCGCACGATGCCGTGCGACACGTCGTTGATATCGTATTTTCCGCCCGGCAGTGGGGGCTCGTGCGCCTTGTAAATGCCGCCCGTGGTTTTGCAGAAAACACTCTTGAGCTTTCCCTGCTCAAACAAGGGGAGCACCGCCGTGTAGTCCTTGCGATTCCATCCCTCGGGGCGGGATACCGGCACCCG
>JAYUWZ010000869.1:0-2967 GCA_043753265.1 Verrucomicrobiaceae bacterium | reverse complement strand
CCATCGCCCGAGTAGACTGGCTCCGACCACTTCACTCCGTCATCGCTGAGCCGCAGCTCGAACTTCTTCGGGAAGTCGTTTTTCGAGTCCGTGGTATCGATGCTCAGCCGCGACACCTCGTAGGGCTTGCCCATGTCGAACTGGAACCATTGCCCCACTTCGCGCGATTTGTTCGTGGACCAGCGGCTCTTTGCGTTTCCATCCAGCGCGCGCCCGGCCTCTTTGTTGTTTTCCGATGCGAAAAAGACCCACTTGCTGGTGACCTCGCGGGGAATCGCGAGGAAGAGCGCGAGTTCATTCATCACATAGGGCGAGCGTTCGCCTGCGGCTTTGCGGATTTTTGCCACGTCCCCCGGGGTGATAGTGGGTGCGATGTTTCCGAAACTGTTTCGGATGTAGGTCGTCACCTGCGCAATCCACAGATCGTCATTGGCCTTCTGCGGAATCATCAGGCCGGGATAGCTCTTTCCATCGATTTCGCCGATGATGCCGTGGAGGATAATGCGGACCAATGCCTCCGGGCTTCCGATCACGCGGGGCGAACCCGAAAGCGGTGGAGCGAGCAGGACCTTGTCGGAAGTAACCACCCCTTTGCCATCCGCTCCATGGCAGGCAAAGCAGATTGTCGTGTAGTGCTCCTGCCCCTTCTTCATCAGCGCCAGGCCCACGGGGTCGATGTTCACCTTGATGCCACTCGGTTTCGCGGGGTCGAATTGCAAACTTTGCTGCGCCGATGCGGTGATGATTTCATTGCCGAGATGCGCGGCAGCGGCCGCCTCCACCAGTGGCCGCGCGGCGCCCGCCGGCACATAGCGCAGCGAATTGATGCTCTGCACGATGACGTCGAACGCCGGGTCCTTCAGCAGCGGCGCGACCAGTTTCACCAACTCGGCGTCGCCTTTGCCGAGCAGGCTTTCGCTGATGCGCACTGCCGTGGCCCTCACGCGCTCATCCTTGTCGGAGTAAGACTTCACCAGCAGTTCGCGGTCGGTCGAGGCAAGGCCATCCAGAGTCCATAGCGCATGCACCCGCCCGAGTGGGGAGGGGGAAGTCTCAGCCAGCTTCTTCAAGGCTGGGACCACGGACTTGTCGCCCTTGATCACAATGAGCTTCTGCGCCGTGTCGCGCCACCAGCCATTCGGGTGAGCGAGATGCGCCACGAGCTGCGCGGGCGTTTCTTTGAGCATGTTTGGCTTCGGCCCTGGCTTGAAGCCATCCGCCACCAGCCGGTAGATGCGCCCGCGCCCGACGAATTTGTCATACCCTTCGCGCAGGATGATATCGCGCAGATAGGATCCCGGTGTGACCCACGCGCTTTCCTGGATGATGCCGTGATGCATATCCACGATGTAAAGGCAGCCATCCGGGCCGGTCGCAGTCCACACGGGGCGGAACGCCATGTCCGTGGAGGTGATGAATTCCGCACCCGGCGTCGCGTTGGTGAGCACGCGTTTGCCATCCACGTTGTTCACCTTCGCACGGCGAATGAGTCGTCCCACGGGCTCGGGCAGGATGTAGTCACCCACGAGATCCTTGGGCATGCGATCGCCGCGGAAGATGGATTGGCCCGCCACCGCCGTGAAACGATTGAGCGTTCCCTTGATGTTACTCACGCGGCCCAGCCCGCCTTGCGTATCCATGATCTGGACGGCGGGGAACGTCTCATCGAATCCCTCCGCCGTCTCGCCGGACAGCGTCAGGTTGCCATAGACGGGGAACTGCTGAAAGCCGTAGGCGGGTTTTTCGCCACCGGCCGACGAACAGAAAAAGCGGCCGAGATCGTCCATGGCCAGCCCCCACTGCGAGCTGCCTCCCCAAATCTGGTTCGACTCCATGGCCTCGCCCGTGAACTTAAAGCGCCGCCCGAGCGTGCCGCTGTAGATGTAGTTATCCACGCCCCACTGAAGGGCAGAGTCCTGATGCTCGAGGTTCGATTTTGTAGGCCCGCCGCTGTAGAGTTCCTTCTTGTCGTCCGCCACACCGTCGCCGTTTTTGTCGAGATAGCTCTCAAACTTGCCGGTGTAGGTCTCGGCAATAATCACCCGCTCATCGAGAGGCAGGACCATGCGTGGCAGTACGAGGTTATCCGCAAAGACGGTGCTCTGATCCATCAGTCCGTCGCCGTTGGTATCGATGAGCCGCGTGACTCGCGAGGTGGGCTCATTTTCACGACTGCCATCGACATCGAGCATGTAGCTCCGCATCTCCGCGACATACATGCGTCCATTGCCATCCCACGTACACAGCACCGGATGGACGATTGTCGGATCCGAGGCAACGAGTTCGAGTCGATACCCCGCTGGCACCTTGATCTTCGCCATGGCTTCCTTCGCAGCAAGGTCGGCCATTGGCAGGCGCGGGAGATCACTCGGATACCGCTGACTCGTGCGCTCCTCAGTGGGGAAGTCCGCGGGGATCGGCGTGGCGCAGCGACCCGTGACGAGCCACTCGATGGAGCGCAGAAAAACAGTCTGGAATCCGACACACGAAAGCGGCCCGGAGTTGTCTCCCACATGCCCCATCACATTCGTCAGCACCTTGCCCTTGCCATACGGCACCCACCAGAGAATCGGCTCATGCTTCCCGGTGCCCTGATACTTGGTGTCGGCAAAGCCGGTCATGAGAATGTTTACGTTTTCCGCCGGGCCACGCTGGCCATGGTAGAGCTCGTCCTTCACATGCTTCCATTTCTGCGGCATGCCGGCGGTGATGGGATTTTTCGGATCGCGCACGGTCACCTGCCAGTCCCACTGCTTGCCGTGCCCCATCGGGCGGCCTTGATTCATCTCCTCGCGTGTCAGTGTCCCCGCATCGTCAAGGAACAGGCTCGCGCCGTAATCCCTGCCGCGCCATAGCAGGCCTACCATCTTCTCGTATTCCTTCCACCCGGTGAAGCTGTTACTGGCAGCGTGAATGAGAACCACCGAGCCGCCATCGGCCACATACTTTTCGAAAGACGCCTGCACC
>JAYUWZ010000868.1:0-2967 GCA_043753265.1 Verrucomicrobiaceae bacterium | reverse complement strand
GCCATTGCGCCGTTTCTTCCGTGATCATGCCTGGGTGCGCAGCGTCGTGGACTTCGGGCATGCCAAGCAAATCTTCCTGGAAGCAGATGTCTTCCCGTGCATCATTGTCGCCGAGAATCCCACCAGCGAAAACAAGCCCAAGACCGCCCGCCTCTGCACCATCCCTCGCGAGCAGCTCCGCATCGACGACCTCAGCGTGCAGATCCAAAAGGAGGGCGCGGAACTGTCGCTGGAGAAGCTAGGTGTGGAGAGTTGGCAATTGGAAAGCAATTCCATCGCTATGCTGATGGCCCGAATCCGTGATGGCCGACGCACTCTAAAGGAAGTGACCGGCATCGCCCCGCAGTATGGTATCAAGACCGGACTGAATGAAGCCTTTCTGATCGACGGTAATCAGCGTCAGAAGCTGATCGTTGAGGACTCGAAATCTGATGAGATCATCAAGCCCTATCTCCGCGGCAGTGACATCAGCCGTTGGAAAGCTGATTGGGCAGATACATGGATCATTTTCACTCGGCGGGGCGTCGCCATTGATGATTACCCATCAGTGAAGCGCCATCTCATGCAGTTTCGTGAGAAGCTCGAACCGAAGCCGCCTGGCTGGTCAGGAGCGGAATGGGCTGGAAGAAAAGCGGGCAACTACCAGTGGTTTGAAATTCAAGACCCGGTTGAATATTGGACGGACTTCGCGAAGCCCAAAATCTTCTACCAAGTCATTCAGTTCCATCCAAGGTATGCGATTGATAAACGCGGTCTTTTTGGGAACGACAAAACATTCTTCATTCCAAGTGATGACGCTTATCTGGCCGCCGTCCTCAATTCACCGCTCATGTGGTGGTATAATTGGAGGACGCTGACACACCTGAAGGATGAAGCATTATCTCCATTGGGTTACATGATGGCCGAACTGCCCATCGCCGAACCGACCGCCGCGATCCGTGCCGTCGTCGAAACCGCAGTGCGCCGCCTCATCGACATCACCGCAAGCCAGCAGCAGATGCGCCGCACGGTGCTCGACTGGCTCCGCGTAGAATACGCCATCGAGAAGCCCAGCAACAAACTCCGGGCTCTAACCGATCTCGACTCCGATGCCTTCATCGCCGAGGTGAGAAAGATTCGAGGCAAAAAGCTCCCCCTCACCGCAGCCGGTCTTCAGGCCCTCCGTGAAGAATACACACGAAGCATTGAACCAGCCCGCTCGCTTGCTGCCGAAGCCTTGAAGCTTGAGCACAGCCTCAGCGATCTGGTCAATCAAGCCTACGGTCTCACCACCGAAGAAATCGCCCTCATGTGGGACACCGCCCCGCCGCGGATGCCATACGCCCGGCCAGTCGTTTCGCCGGGAGGCACATCAGAGGGCGAACCCGCAAAATGAACCCGCTCGCTACGCTTGTCGAAGCCATTCGGGCCGACGATCCGAATCGTCAGATCCCCGATTTTGATCCAGCTGGCGGGGGAGTGGGTAGTGAGATCCTGTTTCTGCTGGAGGCGCCTGGACCCATGGCCGTGGCCGGAAAAGGCTCTGGCATCATCTCTCCCGACAACAATGACGGCAGCGCCAAACGCTTCAAAGCGCAACTTCAGGTGGCGGGCCTCGACCGAAAGCGCATGATCATCTGGACCATCGTCCCTTGGTACCTCGGTGACGGAAAGTCCATTGATTCGGCGTCAGGCAAAAATATCGCGGACGCTCGCCGCTACCTCGACCAATTGGTTGAACTCCTTCCGCACCTCAAATTCGTCGTCCTTGTCGGAGGCAAAGCACGGAGCGCCCTCGGCTACCTTTCGCGGCATCACCGCTTCCACAACTGCCCCGCGCGGCCCTCACTTAGCTACCGGAAGAACTTCCGGCAGGTTGAGCACCAAACCCATGCACGCGCATTCGAGATCGAGTCCTTTGCGAAGGGCGTTCGCGCATTCACCCCAACATTGATTCTCCCCGTTCGCTACGCCATTCACAGGCGCAGCTTACGGCGGGATGTAAGTCGAGAGCGTATGCACGTATTGAGCGCGCTCGAACGCGCTCGGGTCCGGGCAATGTTTCTGACTCAGGAGGCCTCGAATCTGGCTCAAAGACTGGAAGTGGCGCTGCTCCAGCCAAACGGCGATTTCCTTTTCGAGTGAGCGCAGGTGCGCGATGCCATGGCGCAAGAGAACGCTGCAAAGCATCGTCACATCCGCTCCCGCCATCACCATTTTGATGACATCGCTGGCTTGATAAATGCCGCTCGTCGCGGCGAGGCTGGCGCGCACCTCGCCGAAAAGGATGCCCATCCAGCGCAAGGGAAGCCGCATGTCCATTTCTGTGCTGAGCAGGAGGCTCGGCTTGACACTCATAGTTTCAAGGTCGATGTCGGGTTGGTAGAAGCGATTGAACAACACCAGGCCATCCGGACCGAGCGCATCGAGTCGTGCGGCCATGTTTGCGAAATTGCTGAAGTAGGGACTGAGTTTCACCGCGAGCGGGATCGAAGTGAGCGCCCGGACGGTCCGCACGATTTCGAGGTATCCCTCCTCGATGTACGCGCTGGTGTGGTCGGGCCGGGTCGGGACTTTGTAGATGTTTAGTTCCAGCGCATCTGCACCCGCTTCCTTAATTTGCCTCGCGTAACTGATCCAACTGTCGAGCGTGGAGCAGTTCAGGCTTGCGATGATCGGAATGCTCACGCTGCGTTTCGCGGCCGCGATCTGTTTCAAATAAGCGTCCGCCCCCACCCGCGAACCGATATGATGGTCGGCGTGGCCGGCTTCCATTTGCTCCTCGAAGAGAGAGTGGAAAACCACGGCGGCAGCCCCAGCATCTTCCATTTGCCTGATGTTGTCGAACTGCAAGGTAAGAGGCGAAGCCGAAGGCACCAAAGGGGTGCGCAGTTTCAACCCAAGGTAAGTGGTGCTGAGGTCCATGGAGGTTGTAGCGATAAAACTACATGGCTCCGCGAATCTAGCTACGCAATCGCCTGGAAAAAC
>JAYUWZ010000867.1:0-6396 GCA_043753265.1 Verrucomicrobiaceae bacterium | reverse complement strand
TTGGACGTTTTGCAACGGAAGAATCTACCAGCGCTTAATCCGTTCGTTCCCAAAACCTGTCCCAAAACCCGCATCCCGCGCTATTTCCCCAGTATCCCATGAAAACATTCAGCATCCTTTTTGCCATCGCCATCGCGTTTGCGACACCCGCCTTCGCAGGCAACAAAGCCGCGAAAGGCAAAGCCAGGCAGGCAAAACACGGCCTCGCCCTCAAAAAGCTCGATAAGAACGAAAACAAGCAAATCGACGGCGACGAAGTCACCGCATTGAAGGAGGCCTTCGCCAAGGCTCCTGCCGACAGCAAGCTCAAGAAACGCATCGACCGCAACGGCAACGGCACCCTCGACGAAAAGGAAATCAAAGGCCTGAACAAGCGCCTCGCCGCCCACGGGGAAAAAGACGGCAAAAAAGCCAAAAAAGCATCCGGCAAGAAGAAGGGCAAAAAGAAAGCCGCTCAGTAAACCGCCCTCGCCTCCAGGCGCTTTTTGCGGCAATTTGCCGAGTCCATGAAGCACGCTTTCCTCTCCATTCTGCTCGCAACTGCGGTTTCCGCCGCCGAAACCAAGCCTGCGGCCACGACCCCTCCAAAACCAGGGGCGAAACCTGCTGCGACTCCGCCCAAAAAGCCGGCTCTCAAACCTCCGGCAAAGCCCGCCGCCAAACCCGCCACCGCGAAACCTTCGCCAAAGCAGCCCAGCATCAAGGACCTCGCCCTCGCCGATGCCAGGAAATGCGACGCCAGCGGCAACGGCAAAATCGAGGGCTCCGAGGTCAGCGTCCTGCGCGGCGTATTCGCTCAGAATCCCAACAGCTACCTCTACATCTTCGACGACAACAGCAACAAGATGCTCGACGACGCCGAGATCGCCAAAATCGAGGTTGCCCCGCGTCCCAAGCCTACTCCGCCGAAAAAGAAATAACCATGTCCGACACCTCCGCCGATCGCACAAAGGAACTGGTCCTGCTCATGACTCAGCACCAGCGGCGGATCTTTTCGTACATCTACACGCTCGTCCCCGATCGCCACGCGGCCGAGGACATCCTCCAGGAAACCTCGCTAGTCATTTGCGAAAAGTTCGGCGATTTCCGCTCCGGCACCGATTTCGTCGCATGGGGCTGCCAGATTGCCTGGTGGCAGGTGCGCGCCGCGCGCACCAAGTACGCCCGCAGCAAAGTGATCTTCGACGAGAAGGTGCTCGAAAGCGTCGCTCAAACCGCCGCCACGATGATCCCCGAGCAGGATGCCCGGCACGAGGCCCTCGCCAAGTGTCTCCAAAAGCTCAACCCCCGCGACCGCGAACTCCTCATGACCCGTTACGAGAGCGGCGTGGAGGAAGCCGCGCATCGCACGGGCCGCTCGCTTGTCGCCGCCTACAAGGCCCTCACCCGTCTGCGCAAACTGCTTCACGATTGCGTCACCAACCAACTCACGCCCGGAGCCACCGCCTGATCTTTGCCCCATGAAAACCGACGCCGAACGCATCGAACTCAATGACCTCTGCAATGGACTCGTGGACGGCACGCTCACCGGCGAACAGCACGCACGCCTGGAGGAACTCCTCCTAGCCTCCGAGGAAGCGCGCCAGTTCTACGTCCGCGCCATGCACCTCTCCGCGAGCCTCTGCCAGTATGCGGGCGAGATGCAGACGCCCGAGGCCGACAACATCATCCGCCCTCCCCAGTGGCGACGCTGGCTCGGCCCGCTCGCATCCGCTGCCATCGTCCTATTCGGCATTTGGATTGGCCATTCCATCCTGACCCCCAAGCCCGCGGGAGTAGTCGACGATGGCCAGGATTCCGTTGCCCGGCTCTCGGGTGCAAAAGATTGCGTCTGGGTCACCTCCTCCCCGCAGCCCGGCGAGGAACTCGCCCGCGGTCAGCGTCTCGACCTCCGCTCCGGCTTCGCCGAAATCACCTTCGACTCCGGTGCCCAGCTCGTGCTCGAAGGGCCCGCCACGCTCGACCTTCGTTCCGAGTGGGAGGCCGAAATCAAGCGCGGCACCGTAAAGGCTAACGTCCCGCAGGAAGCCATCGGCTTTCGCGTCACGCACGCCACCGTCGAGGTCGTGGATCTCGGCACGGAATTCAGCGTCACCGCCGCCGAGGATGGCGCCGCCGAGGTCTTCGTGCTCAAGGGCGCAGTCGAAGTACAACCCCGCATCGCAGCCGGTCCGCAGCCCAAATCCATCCTCCGCGAAAAGCAGGCCCGCCGCTTCGCAAAGCTCGGCCCCAGCGAAGTCCGCAACCGCGAGGAAAAATTCGAGCGCCTCCTGCAAAAGGTAATGATCGAACGCATCCGCAACCCCATCGCATGGGCGCGCTGGCGCTTCGATGAAGGGCAGGGGAGTGCCGCAGTCGCGGAAAACTCCAGCCTCCCCGCCGGCCAAATCCGCCTGGGCACCGACAGCAATCGTTGGATGGAAGGCAAATGGGGCAAATCCCTCTCATTCGACAACCATCCCGCCGCGCACCTCACCGGAGCTCTCAAGCGCCCCATCCGCACCGTCGCATTCTGGGTGCGCCTGCCCGACGCCCCCGCCGCAGGCAATAGCGCCACCATCGCCGGCGTGCCGCTCGGCAAAGGCCCCTTCGGCTTCGTGGAATTCGCAGTGAATTCCCGCCCCGCCGACGGCGCGCCCGGCGCTCTCCGCCTGCAAAGCCCCGGCGGCTGGATTGTCGGCTCCACGCCCATCCTCAATGGCCGCTGGCATCACGTCGCCGCAGTCTTCAACGGCAACCCCAAGAACACCGCGCGCCCCGCCGTCTCCATCTACGTCGACGGCCGCCTCGACACCCAGAGCGGCCGCACCGCCTTTCGCGAAAAGACCGAGTCATCCTCCAACGAACCCCTCACCATCGGCGGCGAATCCTTCCTCGGCACCATCGACGAACTCGTCATCGCCGACCGCCCACTCACCCCCCACGAAATCCGCCACCTCATGCGCACCAACGAACTACTCACCCCCGACAGCTACGCCGGTCAGTAGCGTGCATTGGATGTTGGGTGTTGGGCGTTCAGCGTTGGACGTTCTTGAGTAGCGCCCGCGCACACGCCTCCGAAAACTCCGGCGCGTTGATCTCGCAGTCCATCTCCACCAGCGGAATCCCCGGCTTCAGGTGCTTCTTGAGGGCCCCAAAGAGCGCCGCATCCGCCTCCGGACTATGGAAGGGCTGGCCCGGCGCGCTGATCACGCTGATTGCCCGTGTGGGAATCAGCACCGTCACCGGCGCGGTGTAAGTATTCACCTTCTCCGCCAGGATGCGACCCAGCTCCGCGCACTCCTCGGGTGTCGTGCGCATCAGCGTCACCTGTGGGTTGTGCTGGTAAAAGAGCCGCCCTGCAAACTTCGCGGGCACCGTGTCGCGTGCGCCAAAATTCACCATGTCCAGGCAGCCCGGCGTCACGATGGCCGGGATGCCCGCATGCGCCGCGGCGTCGAGCCGCGTCGGTCCCGCGTTTAACGTGCCGCCCACCAGTTCATCGGCCCACTCGGTGGTGGTGATGTCCAGCGCCCCCGCCACCAGCCCGCTTTCGATGAGCGATTCCATCGTCCGCCCGCCCGTGCCCGTTGCTGCAAACACGAGCACCTCGTAGCCCTCTTTCTCCACAATCGCCTTCGCCGCCTGCACGCAGGTCGTCGTGTTGCCAAACATGCTGGCCACAATCACCGGCTCGTCCGCCGCCACGGGAATCTCTGCCTCCACCATCCCTGAAATCGCCCCCGCTGCGCGCGCCAGGATCACCCGCGAAATCCGGTTCAACCCCGCCACATCCACAATCGCGGGCATCATCACAATGTCCTTCACCCCCACAAACTGCGCCGTGTTCCCGCTCGCCAGCGTGCTCACCATCAGCTTCGGAAAACCCAGCGGCAGCGCCCGCATCCCCGCCGTGCAGATGGAAGTGCCGCCTCCGCCGCCGAGCGAGATCACCCCGTCAATCCGCCCCTCGGCCTGCAGCTTCGTGAGCACCGCCGCCGCCGCACTGCCCATCGCTGCGACACACTCGCCGCGGTCATGCCGCGCCACCAGCGCAGCCAGGTCGATGCCCGCAATCCGCGCCACCTCTTCCCGTGAGATATCCGGTGCCAGCTTGGGCGGCTGGTCAGTGCCGACATCAATGACGAGGGTCGAGTGTCCACGCGCGCGAATCAGCCCGGCCACATAGCCGTGTTCTTCGCCCTTCGTGTCCATGGTTCCGAGGAGTGCAATAGTTGCCATTCCTCACACCGTCCAAATTCCCCGTTTCCGATTCAATCCCAATCACCTCAAATATCGACACCCAAGCCCCACGCAAATCCACCCAACGCTCCGCCCTGCTCTTGCCATTGGGCGTTGGACGTTAAGCGTTGGATGTTGGACGTTCTAGTGCCTGTGTCCGTGCCCGTGATGCCCGCCATGGCCGCGATACCCATTATACCTGCCGTATCCGTAGCCACGATACCCATACCCATTGTAATAGTGATGGTCGCTGTGCAACGAATGCGCCGCGAGGCCAAGGCCGAGGCCATAGACCCACCAGGGCGTGCCGCCGTAGCCTTGGGATTCATACCGGTCTTCATAGCGCTCACGGCGGAAGCGCTCGCTCGCGTCAAAGAGCGCATCCGTCACCACGGGGCGCACGCCTGCCGTCCGCAGCTTCTTCATCTCGTCGCTGCGCACGATGTAGTCCACGCCCACGTCGTCGAGCTGGCGCAGGGGCACTGAATCACTCACCCCGCGCTTGCGCAGCTCCACCAAGTCGTTCGGCACCAGCACGCCCTTGTGCTCCAGCTTGTGCACCGTCCGCTCGGACACACCGGCCCTGCGCACGCTCATGATGGTCTCAGTGCTATGCGTGGCACAGCCAGCCAGCATCGCAGCGGCGGCAAGAGCGAGAAGGGTAAATTTCATCTTCCAGCAACATGCCACGACTCCCGCTTGCGGGCAAGGGGCAGCCTATACGTCAGTTGACGTATGCCACTTCATTCGTGAAGAGCAGCGCGTGCGTGAAAAGCTCCCAGGACGTGAGCGGCTTGCGCTCCACCAGGTCGCCCACGTTCTTGATCGGCCCCTGCCCTGGGTAGCGGCCTCCCTGCTGCCCTTTCTTCCCTGCGCGCGCCTGCGCCCGCTTCATGTCCACGCTCGTTTCCCCCGATTGATCTGCCGCATTTTCCGCGAGGAAATGCTGCCCCATCTGCAGCTCCACCGCGGTCGGCGGACGCTGGAATAGAATCGCATACACCGCGCGCAGCCGTGCGGTGTCATCCGCCGCCGCCGTGAATTCCGGGCGCTGCACCACCTTGCGCGCCACGTCCACCGCCATCGGCGAGTTCATCAAAAAGAGCGCCTGCTGCGGCACGATGCTCGTCGCCCGTTTGCTGTTCGGCATGTCCGGGTCGCTGAAGTCAAATTGCGACATCAGCTCCGGCAGATTTCCCCGGTCGATATACCCATACACCGAGCGCCGGAAACTATACGGCTCCTCCGTGAGATTGATCGGCTTGCCGCCGAGTTGCGGGTCCAGCTTGCCACTGAAGGTCAGCAGCGAATCGCGGATGGCCTCGAAGTCCAGCCGGCGGATGTTCGCCCTCCAAAGCATCCGGTTCGCCGGGTCGCGCACCTCGTAGTCCGCGCGCGTCGCCGTCGATTGCTGATACGTCGCGCTCATCAGCACCAGCTTGTGCAGGCGCTTCAGGCTCCAGCCGTCCTTCATGAACCGCCCCGCCAGATACTCCAGCAGCTCCGGGTGCGACGGCTTCTCGCTCTGCACGCCGAGGTCGTCCGGCGTCGGCACGATGCCCTCTCCAAAGTGATGCATCCACACGCGATTCACCGCCACGCGCGCCGTGAGCGGATGCGCCGCCACCGCCTGCGCCAGCTCCCAGCGTCCGCTGCCTTCCGTGAAAGGCTGCGGCTTGCCGCCGTAGGTCAGGATCTCGAGAAAGCGCCGCGGCACCACATCGCCCTTGTTCTCCGACTGCCCGCGAATGAACACCGGCGAATTCCGCGGCGTCGCGCTGTCGTCCATCACCATCGCCCGCGCCGGCGCACCGGGATGCGTGAGCTTCAGGCTGTTGATGTCGTTGAATGCAAATGAGCGCTCGGCCTTTTTGGTCGCCTTCTTGTTGGGCATCCGCTGCATGGCCTCGCGGAGCGCGCCATCATTGAGTTCCGACGCCGCAAAAACCCTCACCGGGAATTCCACGAGTTGCAGCGCCTCGGGCTGGAGATTGGCAAACGCCATCTCCCGCGAAGTGGCCGTCGCAGCCTGCTTGAGATACGACTGCGCGTGGGGCTCCACTGCGCTGAAGAGCTTGCCATACGTCCTCGCCACATCGTCGATATTCTTCGGCAGCGGGCTCGATTTGAAAAGCTTCACCACGATCGAGTTCGGCGTCTCCTTGCCCTTCCGCC
>JAYUWZ010000866.1:0-2970 GCA_043753265.1 Verrucomicrobiaceae bacterium | reverse complement strand
TCCCGGCGGCAACGATTGCGGCATTTGAGCAATGGGTGGCGATGGGCGCCCCGGACCCGCGCGAGAGCGGCGCCAAGCCCATCTCGCGCAAGATCGACGTGGAAGAGGGCCGAAAATTCTGGGCCTTTCAACCGCCCAAATTGACTCCACCGCCGGACGTAAAAGATTCCGCATGGCCGCGCACGGAGGTGGATCGGTTCATCCGCGCAGCACAGGAGGAAAAGGCGCTGAAGCCGGCGGCGGATGCCGACAAGACCACGCTGTTGCGCAGGGTGCATTTCGACCTCATCGGACTCCCGCCCTCGCCGGAGGAAATCACTGCATTTCTGGCCGATACAACGCCGGAGGCCTTTGCGAAGGTGGTGGATCGGCTGCTGGCGTCGCCGCAGTTTGGCGAACGCTGGGGGCGGCACTGGCTGGATGTCGCGCGCTACGCGGAGAGCACGGGCAAGGAGAGGAATTTTACCCTGCCGAATGCATGGCGGTACCGCGACTGGGTCTTCGCTGCGGTGAATGCCGACAAGCCCTACAACCAGTTCGTTCGCGAGCAAATCGCGGGGGATTTGCTTCCCACCTCCACGCCCTCTGAGCGGGATCGAAACGTCATCGCCACTGGTTTTCTCGCGCTGGGTCCCAAAGGGTTGAACGAGAGGAATCACCAGCAATTCCTGGCGGATCAGATCGACGAGCAAATCGACACCACGACCCGCGCAGTGCTGGCCACCAGCGTGGCGTGCGCCCGCTGCCACGATCATAAATTCGACCCTATCGCCCAAAAGGATTACTACGCGATCGCCGGGATTTTCAAAAGCACCGAGACCTATTTTGGAGTGAAGGGCGGCAAGCAGGCGAGGAACACGACACCCCTGATCCGCTTGGAGGCAAGCGACTCTGCGCAGGCAACCGCCGCCCCAGTGGCAGCCGGGACCGCTGCACCGGAGGCCAAACCCGCCAGCGCGGAAGGCTACGAAACCCTGCTCGCAAGGCTCAAGGAGCGGAACCCCAAGGCTGCGGAAAAGCTGCGCGCTCTCGATCCTTCCCAGCGCGAAGCGGCGGTGACCAGAATCCAGGCACGCCTCGCAAACGCAAAGCCCGGGATGGCCGCAAAGTCCAAGAAAAAGCAGGCCAACGCGGCGGCCAATTTCATCCAAAAAGCAGGCGAGACAACACAGGCGGAATGCATGGGTGCGCTGGAGGGCCGCCCCGCAGATGCCCGCCTGCTGGTGCGCGGGGAGATCGACCAGCCTGCGGAAGCCGTCCCACGTGGCTTCGTACCCGTGCTCACGCAAGGCACGGCGCCCACGATTCCCGGCAGCGCCAGTGGGCGCGCGCAATTGGCCGAATGGCTCACCTCCCCGCAAAATCCGCTGACCGCACGGGTGATGGTGAATCGCGTGTGGCTGCATCTTTTCGGCGATGGCCTGGTGGCGACGGAGGACAACTTTGGCGCGATGGGCGAAAAGCCCAGCCACCCTGCGCTGCTCGACCATCTCGCGGTGAAATTCCAGACCCCGGCCGCATCGAGCGGACTGGGTTGGAGCGTGAAGGCGCTCATCCGCGAGCTCGTACTCACGCGCACCTACCAGCTGAGCAGCACGCCGGATCGCACCGCGATGGAGACCGACCCCGAGAACAAGCTGCTCTGGCGCATGGAGCCTCGCAGGCTGGATGCGGAGGCCATCCGCGATGCCATCCTCGCCGCAAGCGGAAAACTCGATCTCCGCCCCGAGCAAGGCTCGCTCGTGAGCACCATGGGCGAGGCCTACGTGGGAAAAGGCGTGAAGCCCGAGACGTTTGTGAATCACGAATCGAACAAGCGCAGCGTGTATCTGCCCATCGTGCGAGACAGCGTCCCCGAGGTGCTCGACCTTTTCGATTTTGCGGAGCCGAGCCTCGTCATCGCCGCGCGCGACGCCACGAACGTTCCCTCGCAGGCGCTGTTCCTGATGAACAATACTTTCGTGCGCGAGCAGGCCTTTGCATTTGGCAAGCGACTAGGGGCCACGCCGCTCGACTTTCCGGGCCGCATCAATCTCGCCTACCTGCTCACGCTGGGGCGGCCGGTCACGAATGCCGAGTTCCAGCGCGCCCACCAATACCTGCTCGCCGAGGCGCAGGGGCTCATTCCGGTGAAGGGAGCCAGGGACTCCGCGACGGAATTGTCGTGGGCCACTTTCTGCCAGGCGCTCTTCGCCTCCGCCGAGTTTCGTTACCTTCGCTAAAGCACACTCTTATCATCGCCATGAATCCCGCTTCCCGCCCCTTCGAGTGCCGCAACGTCCTGCCCCAGGTCTTCACGCGGCGCGATCTGCTGCGCACGGTATCCGCCGGTTTCGGCTGGATGGCGTTCAAGGCCCTCGCCACGCAGGCTGCCTCGCAGGCCCCTGCGCCGGCCAATTCGCCCCTGCTGCCAAAGGCCCCGCACTTTCCCGCGAAGGCGAAGCGCGTGATCTTTCTCGCCATGCAGGGCGCGCCATCGTGCCAGGATACCTTCGACTACAAGCCGCGGCTCACCGCCGACCATGGCAAGCCCAGCGGCCTCCGTGGCGGCAACAAGCTTTTCGGCTCGCCCTTCGCATTTTCCCAGCATGGGCAGAGTGGATTGTGGATCAGCGAGCTATTCCCCAGTCTCGCGAAGAAAGCGGATGATCTTTGCCTCATCCGCTCGATGCACACGGACATCCCGAATCACCCGCAGGCATTCATCCAGTTGCATACGGGTAGCGCGCAATTCGTCCGCCCGTCGCTCGGCTCCTGGCTGCTTTACGGCCTGGGCACGGAGAACCAAAACCTGCCCGGCTTCATCACCATCAATCCGCCCGTGCAGTTTGGCGCGGTAAATTACGGCAGCGCCTTCCTGCCCGCAGTTTATCAGGGCACGCGTATCGGCGGCTCGAAGGACAAGGGCAACGATGGTGGCGACTACAATGCGGCGTCGAAAATCCCGAATCTCCGCAACGAGGAACTGCC
>JAYUWZ010000865.1:0-2971 GCA_043753265.1 Verrucomicrobiaceae bacterium | reverse complement strand
CCTGCAGGTGGCTTTCAGCCCATTGCTCCACTGATTCAGGTCGCCGTTCACTTCTTTTTCTCCTGCTTCTCGTAAAAATCTTTCCCAAGCTGAATACTTTTGGCTCCTACGGTGAGAAACACCGAACTCTGTGGTTCGTTGGCATCCGCAACTGTCGAAACATGGATATTTTTGGCTCCCACCGCCTGCATTTTTTGGATCACTGCAATTACAGTTTTAAACGACGTGGCGTCATCTGGTCGCACATATAGATCCTCCATTTCGCGAGGGCCGTAGGATTTCTTCAATTGTGCCACGGCTTCTTCGATTTCTTTAAGTGGCTTTTCCTTCCCAACCCAGAAATATACGACACTGTCTTTTTTGGTGACGATATCAATTACGGCTATAGGGTGCGCCCAAGAGTCCACCAATGCCAGAAGGAAAAATGCAATAGTGCCAAAAATGCTTTTCATAGGCATAAACATACCCGCTCGTCCATGTCGTTCCAGCCGAAACGCAAACGGGTCAAACTGGGGCGGACAGTAAACGCAATCGTAAATTTTGCTCTTTGGAAAAGGATGTACCCGAAGTCTAGCCCAGACGCTGCTGCCAATAGCCCGGTTTGCGACTTCCGTGCATGATAGCCATAATCAAAACCACGTCGTTCTCGATTGCGTAGAGAACCGCGAACGGAAAGCGGCGAACCAAGTAACGCCTGAGTCGCGGGGAGATAGCCCTGTGTTGCAGGGGTGCGTCACAAATCTTTGCAACGGCAGCCTCTATTTCATGAGTAAACTCGGCACCCAATCCAGGGCGGGCTGCTTCGTAAAAGAGGATGGATTCTCGGTACTCCAGCCGCGCGGCTGGATGAAACAGCGGAGTCATCGCCCAACGAGACGGTGCATTTCCGTGAGGACATCTTCCCCGGGAATCCCCTTCACTTTTCCAGAAGCGAGTTCGTCGTAACGCCGCTCGGCTTCGGCAATCCAGAGGGATTGCGTTTCACTGTTTCCGGGGAGAACCAAACTCTCCATCAACCTCTCAGCAAGTTCTGCCCGAGAGTCCGGCGACAGGTGCATCGCTTCTTCGACAAGCTTTTCCAAAGTGAGTGGCATGTGTGGATATTACCGGTGTACCCTCCTCATCACAAGTCCGGTGTATTGGCGATTTTCAAGAATTCAACAGAGACAGAAAGATAATCGGCAATCAAGATCTCAAGGCCTTCTGTAACCTTCCTCTCATCTCACCCAGGCTCTATCCCACAGAGATCCGCAGTCACCGCCAGTGCAAATCGCAGTGCAGACCGCTCATCCTCCCTGCCAGCGTCCGCAAATCCCTTGGCGATGGCTGGCAGTCCAGAATCGTGGCTCCGGAAAATCAGCCCCGGGCGGCCTTTGCAGAGATTCTCAGAGACATCGTGGTTTTGTGCAAAATCCACCTTCGCCTCAAAGCGCATCCTCAAACCAGCTCACCACGCGATAGTCGCTGATCAAGCCACCGTCTCCCAAGGCTTCATCATAGTGCACCGACTGGCCGCCAGTCATGGTGATCGTTTTTCCGGCGAACGCTCCGAAGATCGTGTCTGCATTACCGCCGCCCACCATGGTGATATCATAGTTGGGCGCGTAGGCAGCTCCACGAAATCCACCGTTACCCGAGATCTTCAACGCCCCATTCGGCTGACCCTCCGCCCGCTCGAGTCCATACAGCTGGAAATGCAACGGCGAATTGGGATTGGAGACTCCGTTGCCGGTCATATCGGCATTCCCCCCGACAAACAGGCGCACGTGAACCCCTGGATCGATGATGATTTTCCCCTGCCCACTCAAGCTTATGTTCCCGTTCACCATGATCTGCACATAAGTTTCGCTTCCATCCGCCGCACCCTGGATGCGGAGTGTATTTTGTCCGCTCAGCGTCACATCGGCGAGAACATACTGCGCCGCCCCGCCCGCCTTGGCCTGCAAAACAGCCGTATTGTTAATGGTGGTTGGCGAGCCGGGTTCAGCGGTCATCACCGGCTTCACCACCGGGAGCAACTCCTGGTAAAAGTCGTCTCGAATCTCTCCGCTCACATTGGTGGCGCGCAAGACGTCGCCGCCATCCGTCGAAGCATTTCCGTAAATGTGCGCATTGCCGGTGTCGAGCGTCTCGCCGTTGGTGGCAATGTCGCCGTTATCCTGGCGCTTCACCGGATCATAAAAGCCATTCGTACTCTTGTTGGGATCGCGCGAGTCGTAGCTATCGACCACGATATTGTGGTTGTTCATGTCGATGGTCGAATCTCCCAGCAACGCGACCCGAAACGCACCCACTGGCTTGATGATCGCCTCGATGATCCGGCACGCGCGCGCCTGGTTCAGCGCCTCTCCTGTCCTTCGATCCGCTCGAAAATCGATTTTTCGCAGTCGCTTGTCCAACTCCTCCCCGGTTGCCACGCTCCCGCCCGACACTTCCGCGTACCCGATGGAGCGGACGCGGAACCATTGCTCCCCGGAAGCATCCCGGAGCGACGCCGGCGCATCCACCTGCACCCTCACCCACGACCGCTGGCCACCCTCACCCGCCCGCAGCAAAATGCTCGAGGTGAAGAAACTTGATGACTCACCCGGCGCCCCCGAAGTCCCGTCGTCGCGATGCCAGCCCTGCCAGCTTGATTCTCCCCGGAGGCCCTTGCGCAATTCGCCCACCGCCATATCCACGCCGCTTTCCGCCGCGTAAAGCGCGTCGTGCCAGCTCGCGGTCTGAAATACCTGCCGGTGCCGCCGCTGGATCACGCCCATCGAGGCTGCGACAATTATGGCCAGGACTGCGATCCAGCTCATGACAAGGATGAGGACTGCGCCTTTTTGTTTGGAAGGGAGGATCATGATTGGCGTTTGTTTCTCAAAAGGGTGCGGCAGACGGTGGTCGTTCCCTCGCGCGCACCGCCGCTTCGGCGAAAGGTGGGGACGAACGATACTTTCACTTCAATGACTTGCCCTTCGTCGCG
>JAYUWZ010000864.1:0-6409 GCA_043753265.1 Verrucomicrobiaceae bacterium | reverse complement strand
AGAGCATCGCGGGGCTGAGCGCGCTGGCGCGCAGGAGGTCGCGAAAATTGCCGAGCGCATGCACGCGAATCACATCGGCATCATCGGCGATCTTGGTGTAGCGGCAGTCGCCCTTGGTGGGATCGATGTTGAAGTGATCGCTCCAAAATTCGCACATTACCTCGAAGAGCTGGCGCTTGCTGTAAACGGCGCGCAACACAGTGGCCCTGCGCAGCACGGGCGGAAGCGCGTCGTCGTCCTCTTCATAGTGCTCACCGAGCGGCTCCCACCATGCTTCTGCAAAGCGGGCGATCGCGCGGTCACACAGTGCATCGTCAATAGCACCGGGGTTGAGTTGCCCCTCAATGAAGGCATCCACTCCCGTGGCCGTAACGCGCGCATGGTCGCCCGGCACTGGGCCAAACGTGAGCCGGTTGAGGGTGTGTGCGGCGGCATCGATTTGAACGCTCCCGGGTGGCGTGAGCTCTCCTGTGAGCGGCTGGCTCAGGCCCAGGCCGAGGTATTGTTTACCCGTGGTGAGCCAGCCCTGCGCGCTGCGAAAGATCGCGGCACTGAGCGCCACCGCCCCGGCGGCAGTGAGCAGAAATTCGCGGCGGCTGACTTTGCTCACAGGGATGGGGCGGTTGCGGGTGTCACCGTGGCTTCGAGTTCGGTGGACTCGCTTTTCCACGGACGCGAGAGCAGAAACACGCCGAAGCCGCTGCAAAGCCCGATGGGCAGCATGAAGAATGTGCCGATGAGCGGGGTGATGAAGCACAGGCTCAGCATCGAGCCACCGCGCATCATGCGCTGCCACAGGCTGGCGTCCGGGCTCAGCCCATTGCCGATGCGCAGGGCCAGTCCCGCGGATCCCAGGAACGCCGCGAGCAAAGCCCCTGCACCCGCGATTAAGGCCACCAGACGCACGACAGGGTTGCCAATCCCTCCGGAGTTGATGAACAGCAGCAACAAAGGCCCAAAGGTGATGAGACCGAGCAGTGTCGCGCGCACTGGGCGCTTGCCATACTCCTGCTCAAAGGAGGAAACCATTCGCGGAAAGAGCCCGGCGGCGACCAGCCAATGGCAGAGGAGGATGAGGTAAATGGCCGCGGCTGCGGCGACGAAGGCTAGAACAATTCCGGTGTAAGGCATGACAAGCAGTGTATTTCCTGCCATAGACGCTTCTGCGTAGTCTTCGGTTACGTCGAGGACGTCGGGGACCGAAGGGCGCGACTGCCGCGGGAGAGTTTCAAAACATACATAGAACGCATTATATGAGTCATATCAGTCTGAAATCGCTGGGTCTGAACGTGGAAACGGTACACCGGAATTTGCCGCCCTCTGAGTTGTACGAACACGCCATCCGCTACGAGCAGGGCTCGCGGATTGCCGATTCCGGAGCGCTCGTGGCCTACTCGGGCGAGAAGACAGGACGCTCCCCCAAGGACAAGCGTGTGGTGGAGCACGAGGAATCGGTGAAGGATGTGTGGTGGGGCACGGTGAACATTCCCATGAGCGAGGAAATCTTCCTGCTCAATCGCGAGCGCGCGACGGACTACCTGAACACCCGCGAGCGGCTGTATATTTTCGACGGTTTCGCCGGATGGGACCCCCGCCATCGCATCAAGGTGCGCGTGATCTGCTCGCGCCCGTACCACGCGCTATTCATGCACACCATGCTCATCCGTCCCACGCAGGCGGAACTCGAGACCTTTGGCGAGCCGGAGCTCACCATCATCAACGCAGGCGAATTCCCTGCAAACCGCCATACGATGGGCATGACGTCGAAGACCAGCATCGACCTCAATATTGAGTCGGGTCAGATGGTCATTCTCGGCACGGAATACGCCGGGGAGATGAAGAAGGGGGTGTTCACCGTGATGAACTACCTCATGCCCAAGCGTGGCGTGCTCTCCATGCACTGCTCGGCCACGGCAGACCCAAAGACGGGTGTTTCCTCGCTGCTTTTCGGCCTCTCCGGCACGGGTAAGACGACGCTTTCGGCCGACCCGAAACGACTGCTGGTCGGCGACGACGAGCATTGCTGGACGGATGAAGGCATCTTCAACATCGAAGGCGGATGCTACGCCAAGGCCATCAACCTCAGCGAGGAGAGTGAACCCGATATTTACCATGCGCTCCACTTCGGATCGGTGCTGGAAAACACCGTGCTGGATCGCGAGCACCATGTGGATTTCAAGGACACGAGCATCACTGAAAACACGCGCGGCGCCTACCCGATCGAATTCATCCACAACGCAAAAATCCCCTGCGTGGCCGACCATCCGTCGGACATCATCTTCCTCACTTGTGACGCGTTCGGGGTGTTCCCTCCGGTGGCTGCGCTCACGCCCGAGCAGGCGATGTATCATTTCATGAGTGGCTATACCGCAAAGGTGGCCGGGACCGAAGTCGGCATCACTGAGCCGCAGACCACCTTCTCGCCCTGCTTTGGTGGCCCTTTCCTCGTGTGGCATCCGGCAAAATACGCCGCGCTCCTTGCCGAAAAAATGAAGCGTCACGGTGCCCGTGTATGGCTGGTGAACACCGGCTGGAATGGCGGCGCCTACGGAGTGGGGAAACGCATCCGCCTTACCTACACCCGCGCCATTCTCGACGCGATCCACAACGGTACACTCGCCAAATCCCCGCGCGAGAAGGACGCCGTATTCGGCTTCGAGGTGGTGACTGAATGCCCCAACGTGCCCGCAGAAATCCTCCAACCCCGCAATGCCTGGGCCGACAAAGCCGCCTACGACCAAACGGCAAAAAAACTCGCCGGACTATTTCGCGCCAATTTTGCAAAATACGAGGAAGGTGCCGCCCCTGAAGTCCGCGCCGCCGGCCCTGTTGCGTAGCGATCGTTTGAGCGCCATGAGTTCCACGGGCGCCTTCAGTAATTGAATGCTCCCTCAGGGTGACAGTTTTACAGGCGGGTCACACAAGGCGGTGCCTCGGGTTCACTCTGCGGTGACGTGCAGGGCGACTTGGGAACTGCGGCCGGCGTCGTCGAGCGCTTGGATGGTCCAATCCCCTGGCGTGGGCTGCCATAGTAGTGGCTGGGCGGGCGCGCTGGCACCAAGGTAGCGGGTGCCGGCAAACCAGTGAATCTTGCGCACCTCGGCACCGGCGTCGGCTTCGAGGGGGATGGAGTTTTTCCCGGCCTGTCCGGGGCGCATTACGTAGGTGAGCCTTGGCTGGGGAGAGATGATTTTCGGTGGTGCTGCGACTTCGCCGGTGGTACCGTCGGCGAGACGTGGTGGCTCCGAGCGGGGTAGGCCTGCGCGGCGGAATTGCTCCAGGCGGTGGGCGGGCCAGAATTCGCAGACTTTGCGGCGCGCAGTGCCGTCGTCGATGGTGATGCGCTGGTCCTTCGTATCGAGCAACACCTCGCGATGCACGGTGCAGGTATGGATGGGCGAGACTCCCGCGATGAAGGTGCCCTGCGCACCGTGTGCACAATGCGGCCCGGCGAGGTCGCCAGAGATTGCGCAGAGGTCCACCTTGGTGACGGTATCGGGCATGGGCGGCACTTTTGCGCGCAGGCCGAGGCGGGTGATGGTCTGGAATAGCAGCGGGGCTGCGGTGTCGCGTGCAAAGAGGCCTGGCATTGGCGTGCCATCGAAATTTCCCACCCAGATGCAGAGCACCCAATCGCCTATGACTCCGCAGGCCCACGCGTCGCGGAAGCCGTGGGAGGTGCCGGTCTTCCACGAAAGCCCCGAGGGGCCTTCGCTGCCGTCGAGTGCATTGAGCGTAAGCCATGAGGCGGCGGGAGACAGACCGGCTTGACGGTAGCGAACTGTGCTGCGCGAAGGCGTGGCGGCACGCGATGCCATGTCGGTGTAGAGCATGGCGAGGTCCTCCAGCGATACCTCGGCGCCACCGAGTGCGAGTGAGAGCCCGTATGTTCCTGGTGCGCGTGGGAGAGGAACGCCGGAGGAGCGCAGAAAGGAATCGAGCCCACCGTGGGGCAGGCGCGCGAGTAGTTCCACTGCGGGCACATTGCGGCTGCGGCGGAGGGCCTCGGCTGCGGGGATGGGGCCGAGGAAACCGCGATCGGAATTTTCGGGATTGTACCCGGCGAATCGGCGCGGCGAATCGTCGAGCAGTGTTTGCGGATGAATGAGCCCGGCATCGAGCGCGAGTGCGTAGATGAAGGGCTTCAGCGCGGAGCCGGGCGAGCGGCGCGCGGTAACTCCATCGACCTGGCCTTGGATTCCATCATTAAAAAATGCCGCCGAGCCTACGTAGGCGCGCACTTCACGTGTCGGCACGTGGACTAGGATGGCGGAGGCATTGCGCAGGCCATGGGCGCGCCCTCGTGTGAGAAAATCGGTGATCGTGCGCTCGATGGTGCGCTGTTGCGCGGCATCGATGCGGGTGGGAACAGTCTGGAGGCCGGGCTGCGACTCCATCACGCGCCTCGCGTAGTGCGGGGCGAAGCGCGGGACGGGTCCGGCGGGTTGCAGGAGGAACTCAGCATCGAGCGCCTGGCGTGGTTCGTTGCGTGCATCGCGCAGCCGTCCCATGAGCCTTGCCTGGGCTGCGACGAGCTTTGGGTTTCCGCCCGCGCGTGGCCTGCGCGCAGTGGGGCTTTGCGGCAGCACGCTCAGCGCGGCGGCTTCCCGGAGAGAGAGGTCTGCCGCTGGTTTGCCGCACCACAGCAGGCTCGCGGCGGGAGCGCCTTCCACATTGCCGCCGTAGGGTGCGAACGTGAAGTAGGCCTCCATGAGTTCGGGTTTGCCGTAGTGGCGTTCGAGCTGCACGGCGCGGAAGACCTGCTCCAGCTTGCCCCGCCAGGAGCGTGTCTCCAATCTCCAGCGCAGCCGGGCGTACTGCATGGTGAGTGTAGAGCCGCCGCCGAGTCGCTGCCCCGAGACGACACCCCAGCCTGCGCGAGCGAGGGAGCGGGGATCGGCACCCATGTGGGAAAAGAAGCGGCGGTCTTCCATCTCCAGCGTGGCAGCGATCAACTCGGGCGAGAGGTCGCTGAGTTTGGCGGGCAGGCGGTATTTGCCGTCGGGGGTGAGCGTGACGAAGAGGATTTTTCCATCGCGATCCAGCACGACCCGGGAGAATACGGCACCCTCGGGGAAGAGCTCGGGCTTTGGCAGAACGAGCCAGGTGACCCATAGCACTGCGACAGTAATAACGAAGGCTATGGCCGATCGCTTTCCCCAGTGGAGGAGTCTGGTGCGGGCTCTGGCGCTTTTCGGTAATGCTGGTGGAGTAAGGATCACGTTATTTGAATGGGCGCTTCGCGCTGTGAGATGGCCGATTGAGGACATCGGCGCTCCCAGCGACGGCGCTCATGCTCGTTCGCTCGCCATTGTTGTCTGGCTCTTTTGCAGGCATTATCATTCGCGGGGTTGGACGGTGAATTTTGCGGCGGCACCGCTCCCGTTTACGCCGCGGTCATACATGGCTTCGCCAAAGGCTGGAGGCACGGTGAAGGTGCCTGCGCAGGTGGGGCGGACGTCCCACGAGAATGTCTTTGATTCGCCGGCTTTCAGGTCGGTGAAGAAAAGATTTCGATCCTCGCGGACGTCGACGAACTCAGCGCCTTGCACATTCAGCCCTGGTGCCAGGGCTCCGGGGGCGTTGTCGAATCCGCCGGGCAGCAGATCCACGAGCGCGATGTAGGCCTGCTCCTCGGCGGTCACGTTGCGCACGCGCAGGCGGAGGGTGAGGTTTTCGCCGACTTTGCCGGTGGTGACTACCTTTCCTTCCTCGTTCAGCAATTCGCGGAATACCTCGAGACCGCTGGTCTTGGGGGCGTTCGACGGCGTCTTCGCGTAGCCGATTTCAATCGTCTGGTACCAGGCGCCGACGTCGGGCCCGCCTTGCGGCACATTGAGCAGGAAGCGCAGGCCTTTGGCATCCGGCGCAAACTTGCTGCTGAAGATCGCTGAGCGCGGTTCACCGAGGGCACGGAACTGCGTGCCCACACTTTCCTCCATGCCGAGCTTCACTCCGCTTTGCTTCACGAGGCCCGCGTAGCTTTTCAGCGCCATGATGCTCCATGCGGCGGAGAGGGAGTTGAAGTTGCCACTGGTGATTCCCTCGGTGAGGGGTTTCAGCTCGTCGTGGCCGAGGGTGCCAGCGACTTTCGGGAAGTGGCGGCAGAGCACGGTGAGCGACTGTGCGGCATCGGTGAGCGATGAGTCGTAGAAGTATTGTGTCTGCGCGACCCACGCTGTCTTTGCACGTGCTTTCACGTGGCTGGCGATGAGCGCCTGGGCTTCGCTCTCCTTTTTCAAAAGCGACCATGTGGCGGCGATCCATGCGGCGCTGAGGTCGCGGTGCCATTCGTCCTTTGCGATTTGCTTGAGCGTGTCTGTGAGATTCAGCGCGTAGTTGGTCGTCACCTCGCCATTGCGTGTGAGGAGGTAGATGGCAGCTGCCTGCACATCGCCTTCGTCGCGGT
>JAYUWZ010000863.1:0-2977 GCA_043753265.1 Verrucomicrobiaceae bacterium | reverse complement strand
GCCGAATATTGGGACAACACCGGCTTCAACAAAATCGCCTACCTATGGGACGCCGCCAAGGCCTACGTAACCGGCATACAACCCGAGGTACGTAACGACGCGCACGGAGTCGTCGCGCTGCGTTAGTGTGACGGGGAACTCCTTGTCAATCCAGACCACTGAACCGTCCGGCCATTATACGTCTCGTCTGCGATTCATCAGTATGACTTCAGCAACCACTATCACCCGCGAGCGACTCATCGAGCTCTTGAACGAAGACCTCGCCCGCGAATTTCAAGCGATTATCGCATACACCGTTTACAGCCAGACAATGAAAGGGGCCGCTTACACGGCCGTGGCGGAGGAACTGACGGTCCACGCCGGGGAGGAGTTAAGCCACGCGCTGCAAATCGCCCGGCAGATCGACTACCTCGGCGGAACGCCCATCACGACTCCAAAAGAAGTGCGAATGTCCGATGACCCCAAGGCGATGCTCACGTTCGACCTGGAGAATGAGACGGACACGATCCGGCATTACCGCGAGCGGATCCGACAGGCAGAATCACTCGGTGAATACGCCCTCAGCGAGACCCTCCGTAAGATCATTGCCGAAGAGCAGGAACACCTCACCGACCTAGCCGACGCCCTAGGCATCGAGTGCCCGAAGATTTAATCTGCGGAATAGTAATTTCGAAAAGGCGAGGCCCACTGGGCCTCGTCTTTTCCTTTAGAGTAGCGCGGACTTCCGGTCCACATGGGTAGGCGGACACTACCTGTTTCACTCGTCCGTTTTTGCTACGCGGTCTTCAGCCAGCACCGCAGTGCCTCCGCCACGCTCCACGCCTGTGCAATGCATCCTCTCGGTGTATATGGCTCTTCTGCATCGAAGATTTCTGATACCGACCCCACACACGCCTGGTCGAGATGCCCCACCACTCCATCGAGCAGCAGGCGCGCGCCTTTGAGATCCTCGGGATGCACCTTCAGCCACGCGTCCACAAACGGCCCGAGCAACCATGCCCACACTGTGCCTTGATGATACGCGGCATCCCGCGCACGGAGGTCGCCAAAGTAACGCGCCTTGTAGTCCACATGCGAGCGGCTCAGCGTGCGCAGACCGACTGGCGTGACCAGTTCGTCCTTCACCTTGTGCAGGACGGCCTTCCAGTGTGATTCATCCAGCACGGGGTGTCGCAATGAAATCCCAAGAATCTGATTGGGCCGGCATGCGGGATCGTCCCCATGCTCTCCATCCACAACATCAATCAAGTGCCCCAGCGCGTCCGACCAGAACCGCTTGTTGAAGGATGCATACGCCTTCTCAGCCTGCTCGGCAAAAGGGTTCGCATCGCCTTCCGCCTCGCGCGTCCAGCCTTCCACCAGGCGCAGCGCATTATACCACAGCGCATTGATCTCCACAGGTTTGCCACGACGCGGTGTCACCACCCAGCCATCCACCTTTGCGTCCATCCACGTGAGCTGGTAGCCCTCCGCACCCTGGCGCAAAAGCCCATCCGTGGGGTCGACGCCGATGCCAAACTTCGTGCCACGCAGGTGGTAATCAATAATCTCCACCAGCTTGGGAAGCAGCACCCGCAGCGTCTCGCGATCACCCGTCACTTCCACGTAGCGATCCACCGCATGGAAGAACCACAGGGTGGCATCCGCAGTGTGGTAAAGCCCTTCATTCTTGCCCTCTGGAAACAAATTCGGAATGAGCCCCTCTTTGATGTAGTGCGCAAAGGTCCGCAGAATCGACCCGCCCTCATGGTGCCTTCCCGTGGAGAGCGTCAGCCCCTCAAGGCTGATCATCGTATCGCGTCCCCAGTCCGTGAACCAATGGTACCCTGCAATGACCGTGCGCACCTCATCGCCGGAAGCCTTCGCCCTGGCAGCATCCTCCACACGGCCTGCGGGAGTGATGATGAATTGATCCGCTGCGAGCACCAGTTCGGCTGCCGGACCCTTGCGCGCAACCTCGGGAGCCTGTGCCACCAGCCGCTGGCGGCGCTCCGCCTCGGATTCCGCGGCGTCCTTCGGCTGGATTGCAGTCACCACCGCCCAAGGCTCCGTCGAGACGACCAGAGTCGCTTCTTTGCGCGAGCCCCCAAGCCGCGCCCAAAATACTCCCGGCGACCAAAGACGGCTGCGCGATTGATAACCACGATCCGCCTCGGCCTGGTAAATCACTTCGCGTAGTTCTCCACCTGCATGGGCAAACTTGGTCTGATCCCCATGGACGTAAAGTCTCAGGGGCGGGAACTCTTTTTCGCTGGAATGCACTTCGTAACGGGCATTCGACATACGGATGGTATATGTCTCTTCGTGCGGGCTGGCCACGTCTTGCTCATGGGGGCGGAAGTGGAGCGAAGGACAAAGCTCCAAATGCACAGTCACCCCCTCGCTGAGCAAGCGATAGGTCACGTGAACCGTATTTTGTCCATGCACGAGTAGCAGCGTCTTTTCGATTACGCATCCCTCCAGTTCGTACCGCCACGTGGGCACTCCATATTCGAGACGAAACTCCCTCACGTAGAAAGGCTCACACGTTTCCTCGCCGGGTGGGCAGGGTTCCGTGCCTCCTATCTGCACACGCCGCCCATCCTCGAATATCACAAATTCCGCGAGGTGGTTTAGCATCACCACGCGCCCCAAGGGCGCTGGTAGTGCGGCGATAAGCAGGCCATGATAGCGGCGTGCGACGGTGCCGGATATCGTTCCCGAGGCATAGCCGCCGAGACCGTTGGTGAGCAGCCATTCGCGGCGTAAAATATCAGGGGCGTTCGGTGAGATATCGATTCGGCGAGTGAGCGGATTCGTCATGATATTATATGGATGGGCCAAGAAGAACGGCGGCTTCGGCAGGTAGTTTCCAGCCTTCTTCCGTATCTACTGGAGCTGTGCCACCGCCGCCGTAACGGGGATCCTCACTCGACCACAAAATCTGCCAGGGCTGCCCGTCGCTCGGGGCGAGCAGGGGCTCGGGTGCCGGGTCGAG
>JAYUWZ010000862.1:0-2977 GCA_043753265.1 Verrucomicrobiaceae bacterium | reverse complement strand
CCTGTTCAACACGTCCACTCCCGAGACGCTTGGCGCTCCCAACGCCGGGTTCACCAACGCGATCACGGATCTCAATTTTCCCAACGCCTTTGGAAACTTGGCGCCATTTGCCGCCGCGGGCGTGACCACCGTTGACAACATCATGGCCACTTGGAAGGGAAAATTCGACGCGACGGTCGCGGGCACCAACACCTATTCGTTCCTGGGCCGGAGCGACGACGGGCTCATGCTTTTTATCGATGGCCAGCTCGTCATCAACCGCAACAACTTCCAGGGAAACTCGCTCACCAGCGGCTCGATTGATCTCGCGCAAGGCTCCCACGACATCTTCGTAGCCTTCTACGAAGGTGGCGGAGGCGCGGGCATTCAGGTGTTTGAAAACGCGGACGGCGACGCCCTGGATCTCGCAGACCTCACTGCGGCCCAGCCGCACACGGTGCTGGGAAATGCGGTGGACTGGACCGCGAGCTCCACCATCGCCGCCGACAACACCTACGGCGTGACCATGGGCACGCTTGCAGCGAAGACCGCGGGCACGACACTCACCACCGGGCGTACCGCCATCGTGGGACAGCCCTCCGGCGACGGCCTCATCCGATTCACGAACACGCGATTTGACGCCCCGGGCACCTTCGGCCTCAACGCCCAATCCGACATCGCGCTCGGCACCCTTGCGGACAATGGAAACGCAGTGATCGTCTCCAAGACCGGGCCCGCAAACCTGATCCTCGACAGTGGAACGGCCAGCGACGCCAGCAGCATCACCTTCGATATTCAAAGCGGTCGCCTGGTGGCCTCCAATACGGTGGTGAATGTGAATCCTCTGGGGACCTCCACCATCCAGCTCAACGGGGTGGGGACAGTGCTCCAGCTCAATCATATTGAGAGTATCGGCAGCACCGCCGTGTTTGCCAATACGGTCCTGGTCAACGAGAACGCCCGCATCGAATCCATGCGCCACGGGGGCGGAGGCGACATCGTCCTCGGCAGCGCGGGGAACACCGTCTCCATCGCAGCGGGCAAGACCCTGGAGATCCAGGCCACCTCCAATGCCAATCTGCGGATCGACAGCCCCATCAGCGGAGACGGCGCATCCCTGCGCGTCACCGCCTCGCTCGATCCCGGACAGGGGCAGGCCTTCCTGCTCCTCAACGCCGCCAATACCTTTACAGGCGGCGTCACCATTGAAAACGGCACCAACGTGAGGGTCGACAATGCGAACGCGCTGACCAGCGCGAGCTTTGTGGATCTGGCCGCCAATGGCCGGATCGAGTTCTTTGCGAACAACAGCTACTCGGCCGCCTTCCCGCGCATCATCTCCCGGATCGGGTCATTCATCCGCATCAACGGTGCGTCAAATCCCGCCCAGACCATCGGCAGCGGCACCCTCGAAATCGGACCGGGTCGCATTCTCGAATTCCAAACGGGGAATCCCCTCACCGGTGCCGGAATCGTGACCCATGCACCCGGCAGCACGCTCGCGTTGAATACTGGCGTCACCTTTCCCCTCGCCAGCACCCAGGTGGGCTTGCGCGCCTCCGATGTGCGCCCGCTCGATGTCGTTCGCGTGGTCACCACGCTGACCGGCGCGGGCGATGGCAATGTGGGCAACGGCTGGGGAGCGATGCCGCAGGGCGCCATCCTCCAAATCTTTGGCGGCAACCGAAACATCGCCAACACCAACATCCAGGAGCTGAACGGGCAGATTATCACCAATGACGGCACGAGCCGGAATATCGACGACGGCAACCGCATCGACGTAGGACCGCTCGGCGGGGTGATTGCCGCAACGAATGGCCAGACACTCGCCATCCTCGACAACCTGACGATGGATGCGGGAAGCGGGAAGCTCACCATCGGGGCAAACATCCCGCTGGATAGCCGCTTCAGCGCTGGCACCGTCGCGTTCGCGCATGGTTCGCTGGGCGACTACACGGGCACGACCGCCAGCGCCTCCGCGGCCATCGACGTGATCGCAGGGGCCGTGCTGGAAGGCCGTGCCGATGCCGATGGCTCCACCGGCTTCGGCCCGGTGGACGCATCGACCCTCGGCGTGAACCTCTCCCGCGGCACGCTGCGCGCCTTGCAGGCGACGGCGAATACCTCCACGGCGGGCACCTATTCGGTATCGGTCGGCAAGGTTTTTGCCACGGGCGCGGCGACCCTGCATGTCAACCGCAACACCGCCAACACGGGCGTCATCGCAGAGATGCGCCTCGGGGCTGCGATTGAGCAGGAGGCGGGTGCCACCATTGGCCTGCTCTCGCAAAACAACACGCTCGGCACGGGCGAACGCATCCGGTTTGGGAACAATGCCGACGCTCCCACCCGGCTCACCATTGCGGGACCTGCGACCATCGACATGGTCGATCCCCATTTCATCAATACCTCCACGAACCTCGGGAGCTTCGTTGACTACGATCCCGCGCAGGATCCGGCAACCGGCCCCGGCTTTGTGAATGCGGCCTACACTAGTGTTACGCTGGAGTCTGGCCTGCTTCCTGGCACCATCGCCGATGTCACTTCCGCCATCGCGCTGACCGCCAACCAGATGGTCGCCGCGGCGCGGCTGCAATCGGCAGTCACAGGCGCCTTCACGCTGACCAGTGAAACGGGCGGCTTCATCGTGACTACCGGCAGCAATGTGAACCACACGATCTCCGCGAATCTCGCGGCGTCACCGGGCCGGGAATTCGTCCTGTATTCCGGCGGGGTGACCGGCGGGTTTCACAATCTCAATGGCACGATCACCTCCGATTCCGGATTCGTGAAATTTGGCCCCCGCACCCTCAGTCTTGGTGCTGACAACAGCGCGACGCTCTTTGGGGATATCTTCATCAACGAGTCCTCGCTTGTAATCGCAGCCGACAACCGCCTGGGAGCGGCGGCCAATCGCGTGGTGCTGAATGGCGGCAATCTGCGCCCTTCGGCGAACTTTACCATCGCCCGGGAAATCGTTGTGAACTCCGGCGGCGGC
>JAYUWZ010000861.1:0-2979 GCA_043753265.1 Verrucomicrobiaceae bacterium | reverse complement strand
GGGCTGGCTTTGGGTGTCTTGCAAATGCTCCATCAACTCAGTCGTATTCGGGCGGCGGACCTTCGTACTCTTCGCGGAGGGCCTCGGTGAGGCTCTTTTCATAGAAAAGGAAACGCTTCGTGACGAAGAGCGGATCCTTCTGTTCGCGAGGGTCGAGGTTCTTCTCGACGAATTCCTCGATGGTCAGCTCGCCAAATTTCTCGAGCTCCTCCTTCCACACCTCATCCCGCCAGGCGAGCTTGTGGGTGGCTTCAAAACAGGTGAGGGCGAGCTCGAAATCGAGGTCGTCAAACTCCTCGCTGAACAACTCGCCAAGGGTCGTGCCCGCGTCACATTGCACCAGATCGTCACTGATGTAGTGAAGAATCTGAATGAGTGCGTTGACGTAAAAAGTCGTGGGCATTGGACCTATGAATGGACACTGGACGGCGAACATTCAACACCCAATCAAGCTCGCGAGCCTTGAT
The DNA here is from genome assembly GCA_043753265.1 of Verrucomicrobiaceae bacterium. Taxonomy (GTDB): domain Bacteria; phylum Verrucomicrobiota; class Verrucomicrobiia; order Chthoniobacterales; family Chthoniobacteraceae; genus SXWH01. The sequence continues at coordinate 2,512 of JAYUWZ010000861.1, read as the reverse complement.
GGAGTGTGATGTTCCAAGGGATCGTGGAATCACCGTTGACTCCTGACCCCTGCCTCCTGATTTCTGAACTACTTCTTCTCCGTGGCGCTCTTTACCAGTGCGGTAAACTTGTCCTTCGATTCCTTCACGAGCGCGGTCGGGCCTGTCATTTTTACGAAAACCGGGCCTTCCGCATGCTCAAGGATCGCACCGAGCAGCGCAAAACCAGCCTGATCCTCCGGCACGCCCGAGATGGGGCTCGCCTTCATGGTGCCTTCGGTGGAGACGATGGTCACCTTCGTGCCATTCCAGTCCGCCGTCTCGGATTTCTGCACATCAGCCCCGCCATTGAACTGGCCAAACCACCGCGCCACATTGGCCGCCACATCGCCGCCCTGGCCATTGCCAAAGTGGAAAAACACGATTTCCGCGGACTTGCCGCCATCCTTGCCCGGCACCTCGATCTGCGCCTTGCGCATAGCCGACTTCGGCTGCGCCTGCTTCCAGCCCTCGGGGCGGGTGAACGAAAAAGTGCTGACCTCAAACTTCGCGGCCTCCTCGGCAAAGAGGCTGGCAGTGAAAAGAAATGAACAAGTAAGCAGGGCGAGGCGTTTCATGAGGCGGCGGAGGTAAATCGAAATTTCGAAACGTTCAACCCCCAAGGTGAGTCATTTCAAAACGTCCAACATCCAACGCCCAACGCCGAACGTCCAATGGCGCAAGCGTGGAACGGTCGTCGAAGGTGACGTGCGGAGCGCCCTTGGACTGCTGCGATCCTTCGCAGCTCTTTGAAGGTCTACTGTTGAAGTGAACAAGTGTCGCTCAAAGCTGCGGATCATTGCGGCAGCCCAAGGGTGACTTTGTCTCTATGATGATCGAAGACCTCCGCACCACGCTTGCGCCATTGGACGTTCAACGTTGGATGTTGAGCGTTGAGCGTTCTGCCGCCTACTGCCCGCTCAAAACCTCCACCGCCCGCAGCGAAGCCGCCCCCCGATTCTCCACCCCTAGCTTCTCAAAAATGTGCTCCAGGTGCTTCTTCACCGTGCTCTCGCTCGTGGAAAGGATAAGGCTGATGTCCCCATTGGCCTTCCCCTGCGCCACCCACAGCAGCACCTCGGCTTCTCTTGGCGTAAGGCCCAGTTTCTCCACCAGTGGTTGCGGTGAATCAAAACACGGCCCCCCGCTCCCCGCCGCCAGCTCATCGCGGCGCTCCAGCCGGGTGTGAATGGCCTTTAGCAAATCGTCGATGTCCGCCGGCTTGGTGAGGTAATCGTCCGCCCCGAGATTCATGCCATGGCGCAGGTCGGCCTTCTCTCCTTTGGCGGTCAGGAAGATGAAAGGGATGCGCGCCGTGGCATCGTCCTCGCGCAACTCGGCGAGCACGCCATACCCGTCCAGCTTGGGCATCATCACGTCGCAGAGGATGAGCGCCGGCAGCTCCCGCTTCGCAAGGTCCACGCCCTCGCGCCCATTCTCAGCAGTGCTCACCTGAAAGCCCTCCATTTTTAGCACGGTGGCCAAGTTTTTCCGCATCTGCGGCTCGTCTTCGATAATCAAAATTTTGCTCGTGTTCATGCTCGTGAATGGCGGTGCGGATTAATAGGCGCCCCATCGTTGGCGAAAAATCGCGCGGGCGCCATGGGCCGAAAGGCGAATAGGCAGCGAAAGGATTTCATGTCGCAAAGACAGGGAGCCTCACCGTGAATATCGCGCCTTTGCCCTCCTCGCTGGTCACGGAAACGCTGCCTCCATGCCGCTCGCAGCAACGGCGCACGATGACCAACCCCAGGCCGGTGCCGTGGATGTGGCCCACATTCGACCCGCGATGAAATGCCTCGAAGAGCCGCGCCTGGTCGGCCTCCGGTACGCCGATGCCGTGGTCGCGCACAGTGATGACCGCATCGCTCCCGTCGCGCGAAAGGGCCATCTCCACGGGGCTCTCAGGCGGGGAATATTTGCGCGCATTGGCGAGCAGGTTGGTGAGGATGTGGCGGATGAGCTTTTCGTCCGCGGGCACCGGCGCCTCGGCCTCTGGCGCCACGGTGAGCTGAACTTCTCCGCCATGCGCGGAGATGGATTCATCCTGCAGCCGCCGGCACAGCTCGCCGAGCGCCAGCGGCGTGGGTGCGAAGTCCATGCGCCCGGAATCGACACGGCTCAGCACGAGCACGTCCTCCATCATCCCGGCCATGCGCTTCACGCTGGAGGTGATTGCCCGCAGGTGCTCGCGGCGCTCCTCCTCGTCGAGCCGGGTGATGTAGCGGTCCAAAATTTGCGCCGAGCTGCTGATGACCCCCAGCGGCGTGCGAAACTCGTGCGACACCATGGAGACGAAATTGCTCTTCAAGTCACCGAGTTCCTTTTCCCGTGCAAGGTTGCGCTGCATCTCCTCCTCGGCCCGCTTGTGTGCGGTGATGTCGCGGATGAGAAAGATGACCATCTTGCGGTCACCCATGATCGCGGTGGTGAGCGAAACCTCCGTGGTAAAGAGCGATTGATCGAAGCGTTGATGCAGCCACTCGAAACGGTG
>JAYUWZ010000860.1:0-2982 GCA_043753265.1 Verrucomicrobiaceae bacterium | reverse complement strand
AAGATCCCGGAGACGGCTGTGCGCGACAAGGTGCGGGATTGGTATGGCACCCGATGGTTTGCCCCAAACGCTCTAAAATCCCGTGCGCTCACCGATACCGTGCATGGGCTTTACATTCCGTATTGGACCTTTGACGCGCAGGTGCACGCCGATTGGCAGGCCGATTCCGGCACTTACTATTACGAGAGCGAAAGCTACACCTCGAACGGTCGACGGCAGACGCGCCAGGTCCGCAAGACCCGATGGGTCCCGGCGAGCGGCGCGATCGAACATTTCTTCGACGACGAACTCGTGTCCGCATCGCGCGGCGTGAATCCCGAGCTGCTGCGCAAGGTCGAGCCTTTCCCGACGACGACCGACCTTAAGCACTACGACCCCGGCTTCCTCAGCGGCTGGGTCGTGGAGCAATACCAGATCGACCTCGTTGCCGCGGCGCAGCATTCGCGCGAGATCATGGACGGCAAGACCGAGCAACTCTGCGCCGCCGACGTGCCCGGCGACACCCATCGCAATCTCGAAGTCTCCGCGAATTATTCCGGGCAGACCTTCAAACACATTCTCGTCCCCGTGTGGGTGCTGGCCTACAACTACGGCTCGCAGACTTACCAGATCATCATCAACGGCTACACCGGCACCATCGCCGGCCGCTACCCGAAGAGCTGGGCAAAGATCACCCTGCTCATCGTTGCCATTCTCGCCGTCATCGGGATCATCGCGATGGTGGCAAGCAACAACAAGAAGTCGTCCGGCTCCTCATATCCTAAGACACCCGCCCCCACCGAGTTGCCTCTCGAGAAATACTAGTCCCCAAACTTGCCCAAATGGACACCCTGATCCCCGTGTTGGAAAGCGGAGCCGACCTGCTCCCCAAACAAATCGCCCGCGCTGTGGAATTTCTCATCTCTGAGGACGTGAGCGATGGCGAGAAGATGCAGTTCTTGAAGGCGCTGCGAAACAAGGGCGAGACCGCTGGGGAGGTGGCGGCTTTTGCACAGGCGATGCTCGCCCATGCCCTTGCACCGGAAGTCGGCGCGCTGCCCGGCCCGACCATCGATGTCTGCGGCACCGGAGGCGATCGGCGCGGATACTTCAATGTTTCCACGGCGGTGATGTTTGTCGCCGCAGCCTGCGGCGCCTGCGTGACCAAGCACGGCAACCGCTCGGTGACCTCGAAGTCCGGCGCAGCCGATGTACTCGAAGAATTGGGCGTGAAGATCCAGCTCACCCCCGAGGAACTTCGCGAGCGTCTGGAAAAGCTCGGCGTCGCATTCATTTTCGCGCCCGCATTTCATCCGGCGTTCAAGTCCATCATGCCCGTGCGCAAGGCGCTCGCCGCGCAGGGCATCCCCACGATCTTCAACATCCTCGGGCCGTTGCTCAATCCCTTGCGTCCAGAGTTCCAACTCGTCGGCGTGTTCAATAACGAGCTGCTCCCAAAGTATGCCACCGCGCTGAATGCGCTCGGACGCAAGCGCGCCTGGGCCGTGCATGGTGACGGCACCGACGAAGTCGCCCTCACTGGTGAGACGCAGGTGCACACGGTCGACGCCGGAAAGATTTCACAACACACACTTTCACCCGAGGAGTGCGGCCTCACACGCTGCGCGCCCGAGGCGCTGCTCGGCGGAGACAGGGTGGAAAACGCCCGCATCCTGCTCGAAATCCTCGAGGGAAAAGACAAAAGCCCAAAGCGCGACATGGTGCTCATTAACACCGCCGCCGCTCTCGTAGTATGCGGCCTCGCGGCCGATTTGAAAACCGGAGTCCAGCGCGCAAGTGAAGCCATCGACAACGGTACCGCCCGCGCCAAACTACAGGCTCTCCGCGAGGCATAGGTGTTTTCGATTGGTTCGGAAATCTCCATCCGAGCGAGGTTGAAAACCTCGCCTACTTTGCCGCCCCCCCCTGCGTTTCGGCCTCGGCTTTTTGCTGCCGCACTTTGGCCAGATAACCTTGGAAAAACGGGATGCCTCCGATAGCGGGGAGCACGTATCGCGCGGTGCAGAGCAGGCCAAGCGCTGCTGCCACCGGTGCGTCGAAGTATGGCGCGTAGAGCACCACCAGCGCAGCGTCGCGCGTGCCCACGCCCGCAAAAGTGAGAGGCAGCAAGCCTGCAAGAATTGCCAGCGAGGAGAGCGCCAGATTCGCGACGTAGGGGCACCAGGCCTTGAGCGCGAGGATGAAGAGCCAGATCTGCAGCAGGTGCAGCAGCCAGATGAAAACGCTCGTCCCTGTGATCAGCGCGAAGCGGCTGCGGCTCTCCCAGAAATAAGTCTGCATCTCGCCCCACGAAGCGGCGAGCTTCCCGATCTTCAGCTTGATCTTCCCCGGCGCAAACCTGGCAGCGAGGCCGAAAAAGAAGCCCGAGAACTTTTGCGATCCCAGCAACAGCAGCCCGAGCGCAAGGCTCCCGCCTACCACCAGCGCGCAAAGCCAAAAGACCCATTCGCTTCCAAAAGCCGCGAGCGCGCGACCGTTGTCTAGCCGCACCCACACAAGCCCAAAGACGCACCACAAGAGCAGCGAAAGCATGTCGCACGCCTTTTCAAACACCACCAGCGAGAGCGCCAGCGAGCGCCGCATGGGCAGGAAAAACGCCTTCGCGATGTCGCCCATCTTGGAGGGCAGAATCATGTTCAGCACGCTCGCCGAGAGGATGAGCCGGTTCGCCTCGCCGAAGCTCACACGCGCGCCCGTCGGCGCGAGCTGCTGGAAGCGCCACGCCGTGATCATCGTAAGCGGAATCACCATTCCGAGGCTGGCCGCCATCCAGAAAGGATCGCAGTTTGCAAACACAGGGCCGAGCTTGGTGATATCGATCTTCCAATAAATCAGCACGAGTAGCCCCAGGCTGACGATCAGCGAGACAATTTTTTTCATTGATAGCGAATGTCAAACGGGAGGCATTTTTGAAGCCCGGCCATACCGCACGCAGCAAGCTGCGCCGTGCCACAGAGCGGTAGCAAGCTACCGCACTCCAGA
>JAYUWZ010000859.1:0-2988 GCA_043753265.1 Verrucomicrobiaceae bacterium | reverse complement strand
AGGAAACGTGCTGATCGCGCATACCTTGAAGGAGCAAGTGATCCGTATATGGGTGGAGCCCGTCGCGGAATTCTCCGGCACGCTGGTCACGTATTTCGCAAACGGACAAAAGAGCCACGAGATTGAATTTGAGGAGGGACTCTACCACGGCGTGCTCACCCGGTACCACAGCAACGGAGCCCCGTCTGTGGTTCAAAAATATGTTCAAGGAATCGCGGATGGTGACGACCTCGGTTTCTACGCCTCAGGCAAAATAATGTATCGAGGGCAGCATGAAGACGGCAAACCCGTGGGCACCTGGACGTGGTACAACGAAGACGACACAGTGCAGAAAACGCAAGAGCACTCCAAGCCGAAAGGGAAGGCAGCGAAGCTCTGAAATCGTCCTGCGTTCTTACCGTGACCGGCTCCAGCGATTCCCCAGCACCGTCTCCGCCACGGCGAGCAACAGCGCAAGCAGCGCGATGGTGAGCCACAGTTCAGTCCCCGTCCGTTCGCGCACCAGCAATGCACGCAGGTCCGTCGAAGGCGTCCACCGCACCACCTGCGCGGTGCCAGCCAGCGTTTTCAAATCGGCAGCAGGCATTTCGGCGAGGTCGCTTTCAGCGGGATCGGCATAAGCAGCAAACCGAACGGGGGGATGTCCATCCTCGGCAAAATCCGCCTCGTAGGCCCCTCCCACATAGGTCTCCGCAAATTCCAACACGGGCACGTTATTCTTCACCTCGATGCGCCGTCCGCGGGTCGTTTCCCTTTTTCCACCGGGCTCGATTACGATTACCTCCTTGCCCGCCAACTCAGGCGCAACGCCATATGTGAAGACAGAGCCCGCGCGCAAATTCAACCGCTCCTCCTGCCGCGCCAGCAGATAGCCGAGCGAGCGATGCATCAGCGGAACAAACAGCGGACGCACCGGGAGATCATTCCAACTGGCATCAGCCGAGCTGGCAAATTGCATCACCCGGCCAAAGCCAAAACTACGCTCCATGATGGCGGGCGAGCCATCGGCAAATGCAAGAATGGTTCCCGGCACGCCCCCATCGCCGGGCACATCGCTCTTCGCCTTCGGCACCAGTGTCAGTGCGCGGTAAAATTGCGCAGTGCCCAGCGTGCCGCTGCGCGGGTCGCGCCAGGGCTCCACCACCCGGTGTGCATAGTTGGACGTTTGCAGTTGGAAAAACTCCTTCGGCTTCTCCGCGCTTCCCTCGGGAGGCAGTTCGCCGCGCACAGGGCCAAACTCCGCCGGGAGCATAGGCCGGGCTTTGAACAGTTGCTCATTGTAAAACGAAGCGCTGATGCGCGAGCCGGGAAACACCATGAGCCCACCACCCGCGCGCACAAATTGCTCGATGCCTGCAAGCGCCGACCCGGAGAGATCCACCACATTGGCCAGCACCACCGCTTCGTAGTCGCGAAGCGCAATCCCATCCAACTCCGATGCCGAGACCGTCTTCGTCTTCACAAAATACTGGCCGCGCTGCTCCTCGGGCACAGGCGTCAGCGCATTGCGTAAAAAGAATACCTCACTGTCGCGCGGCTCCAGCCCCGGGTCGCCATCCACGAGCAACACATTGACCTCGTCAATCACCCGCAACGCAAAGGAACGGTGATCGTCAAAAGGGGATCGGTCGGAACGCAGTCGCGCAGTGACGGTATGAAAGCCCGCATCGTGAAACGTGGCAAAAAGGGAAATGCTTTTCGGCTCTCCTCCCGGGGGCAGCAACTCGAGCGTTTGCTCGTCCTGCGGCTCACCGCCATCAATCGCGAGGCTCACCGATACGTTGCGTGCTTCCTCGGGGCCAAAGTTTGCCACGCTCACCTCAAACCGCAGCGGCTGGTTCACCGGGGCCAGCGCGCTCGAGAGACGCAGATTCGTCACCCCTATGTTGCGCAGTTCGCCTTCGTTGATCGTGATCACCCGCGCCTGCACTTCCTTCTTCGCTTCATCGAGCAGCGAGCGCGTCTCCGCGATGCCCTTCCAGCCTGCGGCCTGCGCATCCGTCACAATATAGAGGTGCTTGTGAACGCCGGTCTGGCGACGAAGCACTTCCACGGCCCGGCGGATCGCCGGTTGCCATTCGGTGGCCTGGTCGCCGCGCTTCGCCTCGCGAATGGCCTTTCGCGCGAGGGCGAGATCGTGCGTGGGCTCGGGCACCACATCGCGCACCGTATCGCTCACCAGCCACACTCCCACTGCGGAGCCACCCGGCAGCGAATCGATCACCTGCTCGGCAGCCTTGCGCGCCTTGTCAAAGCGCGCCTCCGCGCCGTCATTCGTACTCATCGACCCGGAAACATCGATCAGCAGCAGCGCCGACTCGTCGCCTCCCAGCACTCCGAGATTTCCCTGCCGCAACGCGGGGCGTGCAAGAGCGATGGCGATGAGCGCCACCAGGAGGCAGCGCAGGATGAGGAGGATGATGTCCTCCAGCGTCATCCGCCGCTGCTGGCGATCCACAGTCACCTGCAAAAAACGCATTGCCGCCCACACCACCCGCTGGATGCGCTTTTTGGCCAGCAGGTGGATGATGATGGGCGATGCCACACCGGCGATGCCGGCCAGGAGCCATGGGTTTAGGAAAGACATCTCATCCGTACCGGTGCTGGCGCGTGGCGAGCCATGCGCTGAGCACCTCTGCCCATGGTTGATCCGTGGTCACCCTTACGTAAGGGCAGCCGTTGCGTTCGCAGGCCAGTTGCATGCGCTCGAGAAATGCCCCGAATTCCGCGAGGTAGCTTTTACGAATTTCCGCCGGCCGCGTGAGCACGCGCCCCCTGCTGCTCCAGCCCCACAAACTCCACATTCCCATTGAAAGGAAACGTGAGCTCATGCGGATCGATCACGTGAAAAACAATCACCTCATGCCCGGCAAAACGCAGGTGCTGCATGCCTTTGATGATCTTTGCCTCATCGTCGAGCAGGTCGCTGATGAGAATCACGATTCCTCTCCGCCGGGCGCGTCGCGCGAGTTCCTCCATGGTCTCGCC
>JAYUWZ010000858.1:0-6435 GCA_043753265.1 Verrucomicrobiaceae bacterium | reverse complement strand
CATCGGATTGCTCCTGTGGAAGTAAAACACCTTTTTCCACCTTCCAAGGATCGCCGGTTTTCCATCGCGCGCTGGGTGTTTTTCACCGTGGCGTTCGTGCTCGCCGCAGGCGGTATTTTTCTGATGTTCGACCTGCTCTGGCGGGAGGGTATCACCGGCGCGCGCATCCTTTTCGTAATCCTCTTTGGGGTTCTTTTTTCGCTGCTCTGCGTGGGATTCACGCATGCGCTGTTTGGTTTCCTCGCGCGGCGGCGCTCTCCCACCTCGTCACGGATTATCGGTGCCATGGAGCCCGGCGATGAAAAGCTCCCACTTGCGCCCACCGCGCTGGTGTTCCCGGTCTACAACGAAAATGTGGAGCGCGTGTTTGCAGGCGTGCGCTCCGTGCTCCTCGACCTCCAGCGCACGGGCGAAGGGCGCGAGGTGGAAATCTACATCCTCAGCGACAGCACGAGCCCGGACAACTGGGTGCGCGAGGAATTCGCATGGGTGGAGCTGTGCCGCCAGTTCGGGGGCTTCGACCGTATTTTCTACCGCCGCCGCGCAAAGAACATCAACCGCAAGAGCGGCAATCTCGCAGACTTTTGCCAGACCTGGGGAGGCCGCTACACCTACATGATCGTGATGGACGCGGACTCCATCATGACAGGCCAGGCCGTGCTCACGCTCATCCGCCTGATGCAGAAAAATCCTGAGGCGGGCATCATCCAGACCGCCCCGCGTATCGCGAATGGGGAGACGATTTTTGGGCGGATGCAGCAGTTCGCCAGCCGCGCCTACGGTCCGATTTTCCAGGCGGGCCTCGACTGGTGGCAGGGCAGCGTGGGCAATTACTGGGGGCACAATGCCATCATCCGCATCGAGCCCTTCGCCGAGTACTGCGACCTGCCCGACCTGCCCGGCAAGGAGCCTTTCGGCGGAAAAATCCTGAGCCACGATTTCGTCGAGGCCGCTTTCATGGTGCGCGCGGGCTGGCAGGTATGGCTCGCCTACGACATCGAGGGAACGTGGGAGGAAGGCCCGCCCACGCTGGTGGACAGCGCCAAGCGCGACCGTCGCTGGATGCAGGGAAACCTCCAGCACACGTGGCTGCTGCTAGCGCGGGGGCTGCACCCGGGCAGCCGGGTACATCTGTCGATGGGCATCTTCGGCTATCTCCTTTCGCCGCTCTGGCTCATTTTCATCCTGCTCAGTTTTTGGATCACCTGGCAGGATCTGGAATCCGGCCTCACGAAATTTCCCGTGCAAGGCATGGTGGGCCGGTGGCTCGATTTGACACAGGATCAACACCGCCTGCTCATCTTCTTCGTCACGCTGGTCCTGCTCTTCGCCTCGAAGATTTTCGCCCTGCTCGACATGATGCTCCAGCGGGGGCGCTTGAAGGAATTTGGCGGCTTCCTGCGCGTGGTGGGAAGCATCATCGGGGAGATACTGCTCTCCACGGTGATCGCGCCGATCCTGATGCTCTTTCACACCAAGTTTTTCATCTGGCTGCTCGTGGGCAAGAGTGTGAACTGGGGCCCGCAAAATCGCGGTGAAGACGGCACGAGCTGGGGCGAGGCCCTGCGCGCGCACGCCTTTCACACACTGGCCGCCGTCGGAGCAGGAGTGCTCGCATGGTCGATTTCGCACAATCTGTTTTACTGGATGATCCCCGTGCTCGGCGGGCTCGCCATCTCCATCCCGCTCTCCGTCTACACGAGCAATGCCAGGTGGGGGAATCGCGTGCGCACAGCCGGATTCTTTGCCATTCCCGAGGAAACCCAGCCTCCGCGCATCCTCACTGAGCTGCGCGAGATCATGAGCCGCCCAAGTCCGCTGGATTCCATCTTCGCCAGCGAAGTCCAAAGCGGTCTCACCACCGCAATCGTGGATCCCTACGTGAACGCAGTGCACGTCTCGCTGCTCAAGCCCCCGCCAGAGGGCGAGGCCACGCCGCCCGCACTAGCCGCCTGCGCCGAGCGCCTGCTCGCGGAAGGCCCAGGCAAACTCACCTCCGCCGAGGCCATGCAAATCCTCTGCGACCCGGACCTGATGCTCAACCTCCACCGAAGCGTGTGGGCCAATCTCGCAGGCGTAGGCACCGACTGCTGGCGCATCCACGTGGAGCGCTACCGCATCAGCGAATGGGCTCGCGAGCGGGATCTGGGCAGACGCTGAGCGGGACTACGTGCAGCCCCTCGCCATTTCCTCACCAAATCGCTGCGGCTGGTATTCAACACAGCCGCGCTCCGTCTCACTTCTCACCTCTCCACGTCTCACGTCGCGCTCAATGATGCCCCGGCTTCCGCTTGTGGATGATAAGGCTGTTCCCATCCGGATCCTGCACGACGCACATGTGGCAGACCGGCGACTCAAACGGCTCCAGCGAAAAGCGCACCCCAGCCGCGCGAAGCTCTGCCACCGCTGATTCAAAATCCGAAACCTCGAGCGCCATCGAAGGTCCATCCGCACTGGGTTTCCACTCTGCCGCCATGTTGCTGATGGCGATAACATGCGGCCCTACTTCATACTCAATCCACGCGCTCTCCGGCGATTCGTGCATCACGTTTGCTTTCAGCCCGAGCAACCCTCGTAGAAGCCACGCGCACGCGCAACGTCTGTGACAGGGTATGCAGTAAAAGCGACTTCGGTGACCTGTATCATGCATCCATTACGAGCAAGCACCGCGCCGAACGAAAGCGAAAAGCGCTTACGAAATCACGAGCCTTCGGCTTACAATTCGACCACTTCCCGCTTCTCTACAAAGATCTTCAACCCCTCCTTCGGAAAGTTCTCCATGAGCGCATCGGGCGCGAGAGCCTCGGGCATCATCACTCCGCGCTCGGGAATTTTCCCCTCGACCAACAACCGTGCCGCGAGTGCCGGGGGGATGCCTGTTTGCACGACCGTGAGCGAGTAGCCGTACTGCTCGTAGGTCTCGTGGTGGCCATCCATCGTGTAGACGAAATACTCCACGCGCTTGCCGTCCTTCATGCCGCGCACCTCCGTGCCCACGCAGGAGTAGCCATCGGCCGTCGCCCCAAGCGTGGCGGGCTTCGGCAGGTTTGCGCATGCCACGCGCACGGGCGAAACCTCCACGCCGTCCACCTTGATTTTTTTCCACGTATCGAGGTCCAACAGCGCGAGTGATTTTGCGAGCTGCACGATCTTTTCGCTCAGCGTGTATTTGAAAACGGAATACTGCACGCCCTTCGCGACAAAGGGCGGATACGTGCCGAGGGAAACCCCCTCCTCATGCGCCACGGCAAACGTCTTCATGAGACCCAGAGGCGGAGGAAACCGGTGCCACTCCACCTCGGTCTCGAGCGGCTTGCCACTCATCACGCGACCATTGCGCACAAAGTAAGGGACTGCGCCGAGTTCCTCGAAAAGCGTCTCCGGGCTGAACAGCACCGCGAACCGGTAGCCCTTCACATCCGCATTGTCCGCATCGAGCACGCGGATGCTCTCCGCGGTATCCAGGCGATCCATTGCCCAGCGCGCAAAGACATTCACCGCGCCCGGATCGCAGCCCATGCACAGCAAGCCCAGCAGGCCGCGCTCGCGAAAGCGGGCGTCAAACTTTTCAATCTCCGCCTCGTAGCTGTTCTTGGCCGGACGCTTCACTCCGGGCGGCGAATAAATGTCCGCTGCCATGTCCATGTAGTGCGAACCGGCCTGCGCGCAGGCTTCCAGCACACTGTGATTCACATGCCAGGTCGCTGCGTTGAGTGTCACGGCGATCTGCTTTTCCTTGAGAAACGCGGCGAGCTTCGCCGTCTCCATCGCATTGAAGGGCACCACCTCAAATCGGCTGTCCGCGGTATGCGCGCGCAGGCGTTCCGCATACGTCACATCGACATCGCCGAGGTAGATGCGGTCGAAGCACGGGTAGCTGTGCAGCTTCTGCCCGACTACCGAGCCGACTCCGCCCATTCCCAAAACCAGTGCGTTTGCGCCCATGGGTAAATGCTCAGGCAAGATCCTTCACTACGGTGCAAAGGTAAACCTTTTCGGGGTGCACTCCCCGGTATTTGGTGATCTCGCTTTTGTTTAAAACCTTGAATCCATAGCGCTCAAACAACGCCGCGCCGCGCCGATCCTCAAACACCACGATCTGCCCGTACACCTTCTTTTCCCCATGCGCGCGCAGATGATCGAAATACGCCTCCACCAGCGCCCTCGCGGTTGCGAGTTGCCGCGCATCGGGCATCACGTTAAAATGGAAATGCGCGGTGCGCCGGGGCGGGGCGGGCACCTCGCGCCAGGCCTGCGTAAGGATCCAGCGGATGAATTTTTTCGACGCCGTATTGTAGGAACGATAGCGCCCCACTCCCCGGGCCAGCAGGCTCACGTTATTCCACACGTTGTAAATCTGCTGCCGCCAGGGCCGGCGTGAGCCGAGCAGATACCCGCGCACGGCTCCATTCACCACCACCACAAACGCCGACTCCGGCTCGCTGTCAGTGTAGTAGCGGGTGAGATAGTCCGCGAAGAGTTCGCGATCCTCGAAAACGGGGTCTATTGGACCGCCGAGAAAACCCGTGTCGCAGCAAAGTTCGCGCACCGCCGCCCGATCAGCGGGCTGGTATCTGCGGATTTCTACGCGGCGTTCTTTACTCATGAATTATGGAAACTGTGTATGACTTCGCGGTAGAGGTCAAATTGCCGATCAAGCACCTCTTTCCAAGCAAAGCGCTCCATTACCCTCTGGCGCGCCTCGATTCCCATGGCGCGAAGGTCGTGCGCAAAGGCTCCACGAATCGCACCCGCGAGCGATTCCGCTGTATTTTCACGCGCCCAGAAACTTTGGTCGTGGCACACGATGCGATCCATCGCAGTGCCGATGATTCCCACCACCGGCACCCCGCAGGACTGCGCCTCGAGAGTCACAAGGCCAAAAGTCTCCTGCACCCCTGGATGCACAAAAAGGTCCGCCGCGTGGTAAAGACTCAGCAGCTCGGCATGGCCGGAAATATACGGCAGCCACGTCACCGCGCCAGTCTGCTCCCTCACTTGCTCCACCGCTTTTTGCTGCAAGCCTTCCCCCGTGATGATCAGGTGATACTCCCCAGGCGTCTGCTCGTGGAGGATGCGGAACGCCTCGCACAGTGTGCGCGTATTTTTCTCTGCTGCGAGCCGCCCGACGGAGAGCAGCAGCTTTGCACCTGCGGGAACAGGCAGCGCCTTGCGCGCATCACTCGCAGGCGCTGATGAAGGCCGGAATCGCTCCGTGTCCACCCCGAGATCCACTGCCGTGGCATTGTCCACACCCCACTCGCCCAGCACCGCAGCCAGCCGGGGAGAGGGCACCAGCGTGCGCTGGAATCCGTTGTAAAGCCGCGCGCAATAGCGCCCAGTGAGCCCCACGAGCCAGTCCCCCATGGCCCGCCCCAGCTTGTTCCCGATAGGCCGCACCTCGGACTCCGCAAAGTGCGAATGGTAAAAGGCCACGGCGGGAATCTGCAACTGCCGCGCAGCACGGGCCACCCGCCAGCCTACTTGGTACGGGTCCCCGCTTTCCACGATGTCCGACTGTTCCATCGCGAGAATCCGCTCGATGCTCGCCAGCCGTAACATCACGCGGTAGCCGGTGACCTTGGAAACGCGCGGACTCGCCACGGTATACACCCGCGCGTCGTCATCGCCGCTCACCGCATCGCGCTCCCCCGGGATAATGAGCACATGGCTGCCACCCTCCGCCCTAAGGTGTCGCACTTTCTCCGAAACATAACGCCTCACGCCCCCACTCGCGGGTGACCAAAATTGCGTGACATCCGCAACCTTCAAAGTCCCACGCGCCGCGAGCGCACTCCTGCGTTCGAGAGTGGTCAACACGCGGCTTGGCTCAAAGGCTGGGGGCTGAAAGGAGTCGCGGACCTGTGGGAGACGGACTTTCTCCCGAGGCGTTGCGAGCGAGCTGGAATACACAAGCCAGAATCGCCCGTGGAGCCTTCGACGGATGCCGGGCATCCGTGTAAAAGTCCGGTTAAGCCAAACCTATGCATCAATGAACGCCGAGGTCGGCAAGGTACCGTTCCGCATCCAGCGCTGCCGCGCAGCCCTGCCCGCTGGCAGTTACCGCCTGGCGGTAGCGGTGGTCGCTCACATCGCCCGCCGCGAATACACCGGGAACATTTGTCTCCGTGATCCCATTGCGCTGGAGCAGATACCCGTTCTCATCCAAGTCGAGCACGCCCTTGAATGGCGCGGTATTCGGCGTATGGCCTATTGCCACAAAGACGCACTTCACTTCGAGTTCGCGCTCCGCCCCGTTCACGAGGTCCTTGAGCTTCACCGCGCGGATCTCGCCATCGGCATCCGTGAGATACTCGGAAATCGTCGAATTCCACACCGGCTCGATCTTCGGGTTGTCCAGCGCGCGCTGCGCCATCACCTTGGAAGCGCGCAGCGAATCGCGGCGGTGGATGAGGTACACCTTGCTCGCAAAGC
>JAYUWZ010000857.1:0-2990 GCA_043753265.1 Verrucomicrobiaceae bacterium | reverse complement strand
TCGCCTCGGTGCGCGACACCACGCGGAATGCGAAGCGGCATGTCTCGCGTGCAAAGCAGGAATGGAGTTCGCCGGTGGCCGAGCCGCGCAGATCCCATGCGGTGATGCGCACGGAATCCTCCGGCACGGTGTCGTCCGTGCACACCTGCGTTTTCGCGCTGGAGAGCAGGGAGCGCTGGTAGGCTTCGAGCACCTTGGAAATGGGGCCGCGCTCGACCATGCGGCCCCCTTCGAGCAGCACGCCTGTCTGGCAGAGCGTTTGCACGGCGCTGAGGTTGTGGCTCACGAAAAGCACAGTGCGGCCCTGCTTGCCGGCGACGTCATCCATTTTTGCAAGGCACTTGGCCTGAAAGGAGGCATCGCCCACGGCGAGCACTTCATCGACGACTAGAATCTCTGGCTCCAGGTGCGCGGCGACGGCGAAGGCCAGGCGCACATACATGCCGGAGCTGTAGCGTTTCACGGGGGTATCGAGGAATTTTTCGATTTCCGAGAAGGCGACGATTTGGTCGAACTGCTTGCGAATCTCCGCCCGGGCCATGCCGAGGATTGCGCCGTTGAGGTAGATGTTTTCGCGTCCGCTGAGCTCAGGGTGGAATCCGGTGCCGACCTCGAGCAGGCTTGCGATGCGGCCACGGATGCGGATTTCGCCCTCGGTGGGTTCGCTGATTTGGCTGAGCAATTTCAGCAGCGTGGATTTTCCCGCGCCGTTGCGGCCCACAATGCCCACGACCTCGCCGGGCTGCACGTCGAACGATACATCGCGCAGCGCCCAGAATTCGCGGCGTTTTTGAGCCTCGCCGCCGCGGCCCAGCAGGCGGCGTGCGGCGCTGGCGATGTGGTCGCGCAGGGTGTCGTGCCCGGCGTCGGCGCCGAGGTCGAACTTCTTGCCCAATCCCTGAATGCTGATGATGGGTTCGCTCATGGGAATTAGACGACGTCGGCAAAGGTGCGCTCGACCTGGCGGAAATAAACGAGGCCGGTGATGAGCACCACCACGCTGAGTCCGAGGCCCATCCAGAAGCCCGGCCACCATGGCATGAAGCGCTCGCCGAGGATGCACCAGCGGAAGCCGTCGATTGCGCCGACGAGCGGGTTGAGGTGGTAGAGGAACTGCCATTTTTCCGGCACGAGCGTCTGCCACAAAAAGCCGATGGGCGTGACATACATGCCGATGCGCGTGAGGAATGGGACGATGTAGCGCACGTCGCGATACTTCACATTGAGCGCGCTAAACCACACGCCCGCTGCCAGCGCGGGGAGAAAGGCTGCGGCGAAGAACAGAGGCAGTAGAAGCAAGTGAGCGCGATATGCCACGCCGTAAAATGGCATAAGGACGAAGAGGATGACGCCGGCGATAAGGGCGTCGATGAGTCCGCCGAGGATGGCGCTCAGCGGTACGAGCAGGCGGGGAAAATAGACTTTCGAGATGATTCGCGCGGAAGCCACTAGGGATGCGCTGCTCTCGGTGAGCGCGTTGGAGAAAAATTGCCACGGCAGGAGCGCGGCGAGAATCATGATGGGGTAGGGGGCGCCCCAGGAATCGAGCTTCACCATGCGGCCAAAGAGCACGCTGAAGACGACCATGGTGAGCACCGGCTGGAGCACCGCCCATGCGACCCCGAGGTAGGTCTGCTTGTAGCGCACCAGTACGTCGCGCCACGCGAGCAGCCAGAGCAGCTCGCGAAAGCGCCATAGCTCGGCGAGATTCAGGCCGGTAAAACCCCGGCTGGGTCGTAGAATGCGCTCGGTGATTTCTTGGGACATGTGTGGCTCCGGCGTGGGGAGCCGGAAGGGCGCGCACCTTTCATAGAGGCGAGCTTCGCTTCAATGAAAAAGCCCGTCAAAAGCGAATGGAGGACGAAATCCCTGTGCGGGATTACTCCCGGGGAAGGCGGCGGAGGCTGTTGTCGATGTCAGCAGTCAATTGTGCGGCCTCCTGGGGGCTCTTGCCTTTTAGCCGGGCGAGGGCGCGCCGGGCATTCTCAAAGCTTCCGCGCGCCTCAGCGGGAGAGCCCCGAAGTGCTGCGATATTGCCGATTTTCTGGTGGAGCTTCGCAATTTCGATAGGGGACACGGCGGGGGTGGCGATTTCGGCGAGTTCCACGGCGCGCTCGTAGGCTGCGACCGCACCATCCGGGTCGCGCTGCTTCACGAGATTGTCAGCCTGGTCGGCGGCGTCGCGCCATGGCTCCGTGATGATGGTGGGAACGACGGCTGAGTTGTTGTTGTTCGCGCTGGGGGTTGGCGAAATTTGGACCACGGCATTTGCCATTTCCGGATTCGAGACCGGTCGCGTCTGGCCGGAGTTTATCGGTGGACGCGGGGGAATGATGGAAGTGTTGTTGGGATTGAGCGACGTGGTTGCGCCCGCTGTGGAGTTCCCGTTGGTACCCGCTGGTGAGGACGGTACGATCGTCTCGGTGGGCTTGGGATCTGGCGGGGTGGCCACAACCGCTTTCGGCTCGGGAGTGGGCTTCGCCGGAGCGGGAGTGGGTTCCAGTTTTTCGCCTCCTTGCTGGGCGGTTCCAGTGCCCTGGCTTTGCAGGGGCTTGGTATCCCGCATGGTGAAATACGCTACGGCGCCGGCGAGCAGCACGCCTGCGGCGATTCCGCCGAGGAGCATCCCTGAGCCCTGCTTTTGAGGAACTCCACCGACCTTTCGCGGCTGCGGTGCGCGGGCATGGGGATCATGGCTGAGGCGGATGGTCTGCACCTCGTGTTTCATCTCTGCGGTGTTTTGGTAGCGCCGATCGGGCTCCTGCTGCATTGCACGAATCACCACCTGGTCCACGCGTTCATCCACCCCCACACGAATCGAGGGGGGATCAAAAATTCCCTGGGGCACCTGGCCGCAGAGCATCTCGTAAAGCATCACCCCGAGGCTGTAGATGTCCGCGCGGTGGTCGACCCGTGCGCCGCGCTTTTGCTCGGGCGCCATGTAGTCGGGCGTGCCGAGCACGGTGCCGGTCATGGTGTAGCCCATTTGC
>JAYUWZ010000856.1:0-2990 GCA_043753265.1 Verrucomicrobiaceae bacterium | reverse complement strand
AGGAGCCAGGTCATAGATTTTTTAGGTGGGTTGGACATTGCAAAGGTGCGGTTTTAATTCCGCTCGGCGGGTTGTTTTGCGGGAGAAATTTCTGCCAGCACCTCGGGCGGAGCGGCCTCAAGCGCGGAAAGGATTGGCCCGGGAATGGGCATGGCTGCAAGCTTTCCCGTGACGCGATCCACGCTCGCGCACACGGTGGAGACACTGCCGCGGGCGATTTCAATCCGCCCATCGCCATCGCCTTTCCAAAAGCGAAACTGGTAGCGAACACTCCGTTTCCGTACCTCGGCGACGAGGAGTTGGATATTCACCACCTCCTCGAAACGGAGCGGCTTGAAAAACTCGCACGCTGCCGCCACGCGGGGCCAGCCGATGGATACGCCATCGAAATGGTCATGCACGCTAAAGCCGAGCGAGCGAAAAAACGCGTGCTCCGCGTTCTCCATCATCCGGTAGAAATTCGCAAAATGCACGATGCCCGCCATGTCGGTCTCCGCAAATTCCACGCGGTGGCTGTGTGTGTATTCGTAAGGCATCTGCGCGGGAGTCTAGCGGGGTGGGGGAGTCGCGGAAAAGGAGGAAGTCAGCGCCAGCAGCCGCGCCGCCAGCGTGGATAGCGAATATTCACTGCGGGCCGCCGCATAGCCCCGCTGGGAAAGCTCCGCCGCCCGTGCGGGGTCGCGCAGCAAGGATTCCAGTGCATTGGCAAGGTTCGCCGCCGACTCCGCATCGGTAGCACCCAGGTCAAACAACACGCCGCCCCCGCTCGTCTCGATAATCTCAGGAAATGCGGATGCGCGCGGCAGCACCATCGGCACCCCGGCGGAAAGCGCCTCGAGCGCATACTGGCCAAACGCCTCACTGTAGGTCGCGGGCACGGAGAAAACCGTGAGCGTCCGCAAAAATGCCTCCTTTTCCTCCAGCGTCACATTGGGCAGCCAGTCCACGGCATCCGCACAAGCGGCGGATTGCAAACGCGCCTTCAGCTTCTCAACGTAGCGGGCATCGCCCTCGGTCACGGATCCCGCACACCGCAGGCGTGCCTCGGGCATCCGCTGGCGCAGAAGAATGAACGCATCCACAAGCAGCCCGAGTCCTTTGCCAGGCAGCATGCGCGCAAGGAAGCCCACCGTCGGCGCCGCTGGCAGCTTGCGCTCCGCAGGCGAAGGATGCCCGGGCACTTCCTTGATGCCATTGGGAATCACGTGAATCGCATCGGCCTCCCAGCCGAGCCGTCGCGCCATCAATTCCGCATAATAGCGGCTCGGTGTGACCCACGCGCTCGCATCGCGCATTCGCTCCGAGAGCAGCTTCCATACAGTCTCGGCCGATGCGCCGAGGCCATCGATAAAAGTATCCTCGCCCTGCACCGAACCAATAATCGGCACGCCGAGCGCCTCGCGAATGCGCCGCAGCAGACCTGCCTGCAGCGCGGTGGCAATCCAGATGCCATCCGGCGGCTTGCCGTCGAACGCGGTCTTCAGCCACGTGATTAATTCCTCAACTTCCGTCGCCTGGTTTCCCTCCTCGCCGCGCAGCATGGAGATGGTCGTATTTGCCACGAGCGGTCCTCCCGTCTGGGCCGCAGCCTTCCCAGCCACAAGCTTGAGAATCCACCGGGAACTGAGGAATCGATCCATCCAGCGCGGCATCTTTCGCATCCAGCGATACTTCTCGCGCAGGTAGGTGGTGATGCCGCCAAAGAAAATCGGGGCCTGTGGTGAGGCCGATTCCTCATCGAGCGTCAGTGGCAGATACATTGGCAGCAGCAGCGCCCGGTGCCCCTGGCGGATGAGTTCCTTTGCCAGCGCATTGTCGCGCATGCACACGCCGCAATGGTAGCTGCCGGTGCCCGCTGTGAGGAGGAGGATGTTCATGGACGAAGGGTGTAGCAAATCACCCGGGGCTGCGTGCCGCCATCGCCGGGCTGGTTCTGGCAGACAAAGAGCAGGCCTTCGCTCAGCGCGGGCAGCGTCCAGGTCTCCGGTGCGTGGAAAAGCTTTGCATGGGCGAGCACCTTCGCGCCTTTCGCCGTGAGGTCGAGCCATGCAAGATCGCCACTTTCGCCGATGCAAAGATACGCGCCATCCACCCGCATCAGCGATCCGCGTTGAAACTTTCCGCCGAGGTCCGAGCGCCAAAGCTCCTTGCCCGTTGCGACATCGTGGCAGGCGAGTTCCGCATTCTGCTGATGCTGCCCGGCAAACCCAAAGAGCAGCCCATCCTGATGCACCGCCGTGGTAAAATACGTATCGAAGGACTTTGCCACCCACGCTGTCTTTGCTGTGAAATCCGCCGCAATCTCCACGCACAGCGCACCCTCGGTATACGCCTCGCTCACGAGCACGCGATTTCCCACCACGACCGGCGAGGACGCACTCACGCTCGCCCACATCGTGGAACGATGAGGCACTGATGCGAGCACCTTGCCATTCGCGGCGTCCACGACCAGCAGGCCTCCAGTCGGTGGTTTGTCCATCCCGCCCTGATAGGCCAGCACACACTGTTTGCCGTGCAGCTTGGCAGGGATGGGCGAAGCATAACTCGCCCCCCAGGGATTCGCCGCCGTCCACAATTCCTTACCGGTCGCTGGATCAAAGGCGGCGAGGCTTTTGCCATCCTCCGTACCCA
Organism: Verrucomicrobiaceae bacterium; assembly: GCA_043753265.1. Classification (GTDB taxonomy): domain Bacteria; phylum Verrucomicrobiota; class Verrucomicrobiia; order Chthoniobacterales; family Chthoniobacteraceae; genus SXWH01. Next base: position 359 of record JAYUWZ010000856.1, on the reverse strand, counting down.
AGCTCACGACGAGCTTGCCATCGACCATTGCTGGGCTTCCCCCACGCCCAAAGAACGTGGGCGATAGCTTGTAGTCCGCAGCAAGGTCGCGCTTCCAAACCATTTTGCCCGTCTTGAGTTCCAGGCAATGCAGATGCCCCGCAATCCCCGCAACATACACCCGCGCCCCCTCAATCACCGGACTGCTGCGCGGTCCTTCCCCTGCGCCAAATTGCGGAGTGAACGGCGCCTCGTAATCGAACTTCCAGCGCAGTGTGCCTGTGGCTGCTGATACCGCTTCCACAATCTCTCGGCCTTCCTTGCTGTGAAAAATCACACATGAATCCCCGACGACAGCCGGGCAGGAGTAGCCAGCTCCT
>JAYUWZ010000855.1:0-2993 GCA_043753265.1 Verrucomicrobiaceae bacterium | reverse complement strand
CTCTTCAAAGTAGCGGACCACCCGCTCGGCGGTGCCGGGCGCGAGAAGATCGTCGCCATTCAGAAAACCGATAATCTGGCCGCCCATCACGGGGAAGGCGCGGTTCAGGGCATCGGCCTGGCCGTTGTCGCGCTCGCTCACGATGGTGTCGCCGGGGCGGGCATGGGAGCGCGCGATGTCCGCTGTGCCATCGGTGGAAAGACCATCCTGCAAATACCAGCGCACGAATCCACCCTGGGCATTGAGCGATTCCAGCGTCGCGGAAAGGAATTCCGCGGCGTTGAAAACCGGAACTGCAAGGACGAGTGGGCTCATACGGGCAAGAACTGCTTTCTAACCGCCCCGAGCCACGGACGAAACAAAAACAACGCGGGTTGCGCCCATGCATCGCGAAACAGGCGGCCAAGCCGGGTGCGGCGGGTGGCCTGAGGATTCTCGTGCAGGGCGCGCCGGACGGTGAACCACTTGGTCTGCTCGGCGATTTCCTTGCGCATCCAGACGCAGTCGGACATCGACAGCCGGCCCGCATAAATAGAGGCGATGCGGAGTTCCTCCTCCAGAAAGCGGTAGGCCTTTCCATCGAGCATCGTCTTGCTTGCGGCATGCCAGCGCCAGCGGCCGAGAACGTCGCGGATGCGCTTGAGCCGGTAGCCACTGAACTTGGCACGCGTATAATACTCCATGTCCATAGAGTAGTGGAAACTTTCGTCAAAGCCACCGATCTGCTGATAAATGCCCCGGCGCATGAAACAGACGTTTGAGCACGGAAAGACGTGCTGCACCGAGCGGTGCCACGGGGTGAGGATTTCGCGAAACCTGGACGGCTCCTCGGGCGTCACGAAGCCGTGGTCGCCCGTGTCGTCGAAGATGGTGCTAACGGCGCCGATCCAGTGGATACCTGGGTCGCGGAAGAATTCGCTGATCCGCCCGAGTGAACCGGGCGAGAGCAGATCGTCGCTATTGAGATAGGCCCAGACGTCGCCGGTCATGAGTTCCATGCCCTTGTTGATGGCGTGAGACTGGCCCCGGTCGCGCTTGCTTTCGAGGATGGCGATGCGGTCGCGATAGCGCTCCAGGACTTCGCCGGTGGAGTCGTTGGAGCCGCCGTCCATCACGATCAATTCGAGCGCAGGGTAGTTTTGATCCAGCACCGAGCGGAGGGTTGCCTCGATGTAAGGACCCTGATTGTAGCTCGGGATGATGATGCTGATGCGCGGCCATTTCATTGGCGGAAGGGGTACGGAGATTTGAGCGAGTCGCGCTCGATGAAACGCCAGGACAGGGTGGCAATCAAGACAGTGACTGCAAGCGACAGCGCGCCTCCCACGAGGAATACGGGCCAGCCTTGCAGACTGTTGCGGAGGGTGCCGCCGAATACGGCGTGCTGTGCGATCTCGTGCCACAGATAGACGCCGTAGGAAATGGTGCCCAGGGCGGCGAGCCATGCTGCGGAAAAGAGGCGTGCGAAGAATCCGGAGCAGGCCACGGAAGCGGCGAGCGCGGCGAGCACGAGGGCATTGAGCGGCCAGCCACAAGTGGAGGTTTCGCGCCAGCCAGCCTCGGTTCCGCAGGCGATGAGGGCTGCGATGCCGCCCAGCGAAAGCACGCAGAGGGTATCGGCAGTGCGCTGGCTCCATGGCCAGCGGAGCACGGCGAGGGCGGCAGCGATGCCAAAGGCGAAGAGCTTCAAGTAGCTGAAGATGGTGCCGCTGATGACCATGCTTTCGCTATCGGCAAGGAAGCGATCGGGGATGGCGGGTGCGATGCTCCCCAAGGCTGCGCGGGTGCCGAGATCGAGGGCCCACGTGCCACCGAACAGAACCACGAGAGCCAGCCATGCGCCGCCCTTTTTCCAGAGCCACCCGACGCCGGCCATGACGAGCGGGAGGAGCAGATAGAACTGGAATTCGATGCCGATGGTCCAGAGCACTGGGTGAACGCTGAGATAGGCGTAGTCCGCAAAGTTGTGGAGGAAGGTGGCGTGGAGCAGGAAATCGAGCAGGCCGTAGAGCGTGTACGTGCCGCCCCGCAGCAAGTAGACCACCACGAGCACGGCGTAGTATGCGGGGATGATGCGGCAGGCCCTGCGCCAGAGATAAGGGCCGAAGCGTGGGCTTGGAGTGCCTGAGAGGATTGCTTTCCAAAACGGCATGGAGAGCAGGAGGCCGGAGAGGACGAAGAAGATGCCCACGCCAATGTCGCACCGGGAGAGGAGCGGCTCGACGTCGAAGCTGCCGAGCTTGAGCTCCAGGCGGGAGCCATTGAGCGGGCGGGCTTCCCAGCGCAAGTGGTAGAAGAAGACCAGCAGGCAGGCCAGACCGCGCAACCCATCGAGGCCTGCGAGCCGGGGAGTGGCGCTGGCAGGCAGGGGAGTCATGAGAGGCGCTCCACCGTGCAGTCCACGCGCGGGCAAAGCACCCCGGGCCATGGCTCGGGGAAGAGCGAGAGTTGATTCCCCTCCCCTCCCACGGTGAAGGTGAGATACTCCTGCTCGTGAAGAAGGTAGCGCTCGCCGGGCACGTCGGCGCAGGCAGAGATGACGTAGCCGCGACGGTTCAGCAGCCCGCCCGGAATGGTGTACACGGTGCGGTAGGTGCCGGGCTCGAGTGTCTCGGACTGGCGCAGGTGATCGGTGGCAGTGAATGCGTGCTCGCCCTCGGAGGTGTGCACGAAAATCTCGAAGCGCGCGCCGCGCACGCGTTTCAACACGCGGTAGCGGAGGTCCACGGTAATGGGCTGGCCGGCCTCGAAAAATGCGGCGCGCTCGCCGCGCTCGTCATTGAGGGTGAGCGAAAGCAGGCGCACCTCGTGGTTGCCGGGGGCGGTGTTGTCCTCGGGCCACGCGATATGGCCGCCGGCCTCGTCAGGCATGGAGCTGGCGAGGTATTTGGCGATCACCTCATTGGCCGGGCCCTGCATGGTAACAGTACCCTCCTGCAGCAGAATGGCGGTATTGCACAGGGCTCGCACAGCGCCGAGATTATGGGAGACGA
>JAYUWZ010000854.1:0-13594 GCA_043753265.1 Verrucomicrobiaceae bacterium | reverse complement strand
CGTTCCACGATCAGACTTTTGAGTGCATCGCCGAGGGATTCAGCCTCACCATCCACCGAGGCAGTGTCGGGCGGGTTTTGTGGGATACCAGCCAAGTTGTGCCATAGGATTGGCTGTGGTCCTGCCACAAGACGCTTGCCGGATAACCCCCCTTCCCTCATATCGCGGCGCATAATCGAATGAGCCAAAACCAATGCACACTCGGCCAGAGCGTTTCCGTCGCAGGAAGCTCGCTGCATACCGGGGAAAAAGTCGTCCTTACCCTGCATCCCGCGCCCGCCGGCCATGGCCGCAAATTCCGGCGTTCCGATATGCAGGACGAGCCTGTGATCGATGCAAGGATCGACCACGTAAAAGCCGTGGAGCGCGCGACCACCATCGCCGAAGGCAACGCGAAGGTGCAGACAGTCGAGCACGTGCTCAGCGCCCTCAGCGGCATGGGAGTGGATAATTGCCTCATCGAAATGGACGCCAACGAGCCGCCCATCGGCGACGGTTCCGCGCAGCAGTATGTCGAGCTTATCAAAAAAGCGGGCATCGTGGAGCAGCCCGTGCCCCGCGCGTATTACGAGATCACCGAGCCGATCCATATCGAGACAAAGACCGGCTCGATCATGACCATCGTGCCCGACCACGCCTTCCGCATCTCCTGCACGAACGTGGGCCCCGATGGCCGATTCACGCAGTACTACTCCACGGAGATCACTCCTGCCATCTACGAAAAGGAAATCGCGAAGGCGCGCACCTTTGTTTACTACGAGGACGTGAAACCCTTGATGGATAAAGGGCTCATCAAGGGCGGCTCGCTGGAAAACGCCGTGGTCATCCGCGGCGAGCAGGTGCTGAGCAAGGAGCCGCTCCGCTATCGCGACGAGTTCGCGAGGCACAAGATTTTGGACATCATCGGCGACATCTCCCTCTTTGGCCGTGCCATCAAGGGACACATCATCGCCATCAAGCCCGGGCACGGCCCGAACACCGATCTTTGCAAGGCCATCGCCAAGCAGTTCGCGCGCACCATGGCGCTGGTCCCGCCCAGCGTCACGCCGAAGGGTGGCGAGGTGCTCGACGTGAACGATGTGATGAAACTCCTCCCCCACCGCTACCCATTCCTCATGGTCGACCGCATCGTGCAGGTCGGCGACACGGCCTGCACCGGGGTGAAAAATGTCACCATGAACGAGGGCTACTTCCAGGGCCACTTCCCCGGCCACCCCGTCATGCCCGGCGTGCTCCAGGTCGAGGCCATGGCCCAGGTCGGCAGCATCCTCCTGCTGCGCACCCCCGGCAACGCGGGCAAGATCGGCTATTTCATGAGCGCCGACGCCATCAAATTCCGCAAGCCCGTGGTGCCCGGCGACACCCTCTTCATCGAAGTGGAACTCACCTCCAAAAAACGCAGCATCGCCAAAGCCCGGGGTCGCTGCCTCGTAAACGGTGAAGTCGTGAGCGAAGCCGAAATGATGTTCGGCATCATGGACAAGTAGGAAACGTCCAACGTCCAACATCCAACGCTGAACGTCCAATGGCGCAAGCGACGGTCGGTGATCGAATGCAACGAGGCTATCGGGCGTGCCGCCAGGCCGTAGCTAGTACGGCCTTCGATTCACGCTTGCGCCATTAGGCGTTCGACGTTGGATGTTGGATGTTGGATGTTTTGTCTTTACGGCCAAAACACCAAAATCGCCACCCCTCCCGCCACTGCCACTCCGAATGCCGCGCCCACTCGCGCCAGCAACCTCCGCGAGCCCAGCGCCGCCACGGTCCCTGTCTTGAACACAATATTCGACAGCGCCCCGATCAGGATGAGCCTCCAGGCCATTCCCGCCACCACCTTTGCATCGGCCGCCATCTGCGCCAAGGAAAGCGTGATGGCATCCATATCCGTGAGCCCGGAGAGCACCGCCACCACATAGAGGCCGCTATCGCCCAGGCGGTCCTTGGCAAAGGCAATCGCCACGAGCACCACTGCAAAGAGCGCAGTAAAAAAGAGCGCCGCCTTGAGCTCCGTGGGGTTCTTCTGCTCCGGCATCGACGCCGATTCCTTCCCGGAGCGCCACCACAGTACGCCGCTCAGGAGCATCATCAGCCCCAGCATCGCGGCCAGGGGCGGTGCCATCTGCGGGAAAAAGGCGGGGGCCGTGATGGCAATCAACACCAGCACCCGTGCAAAGACCACCGAGCCCGAGAGCAGAATCACCAGAGCCGCGCTGGGCTCCACGCCCTCGGCCTCCTTCGTCTTGCGCGCAAAACTCACCGTCGTGGCCGTGCTCGATATGAGTCCGCCCAGCACGCCCGCGAGCAGCGTGCTGCTGCGCTCCGAGAAAAACCGGTAGAGCAAATATCCCGCGAGGCTTATCCCGGTGATGAGCACCACCAGAAGCCAGATCTTCCGCGGATTCAACACGCCATAGGGGCCGAGTTGCATATCTGGGACGATCGGCAGAATCACCAGCGCCACCGCGACAAACTGCATGATTCCCCGGAAATCCTGTTCTCCCAGTCGGGTTGCAAAGCCGTGCAGCACCGGCTTCAGGTGGAGCAGCACCGCCACCACCGCGCCAATCACCACCGCAACCTCGGCGGGCCCGGTGGCGATGAATACCCCGAGGCAATACATCAACAGCAGCGCGGCCTCCGTGGTGAGCCCCGGGTCAAGCGACTCCGCGCGCATCTTCATCGCATTGGCAATCACACACAGCATCGCCACCGCAATCAGCCCCGCCGCCGGAAGCACCCAGCCCTGTCCCGGCACCGCCACGGCGGCCAGCGTCCCCAGAGCCGTCACCAGGGGAAACGTGCGAAACCCGGCTATCGACGAAGCCGAGCGCTCCCGCTGCAGGCCCACGAGCAACCCCAAGCCCAGGGCGAGGCCAAATTTTTGGAACAAAACAAAAACGTCCATCGACCCATAGTGACACCATCCCGGCTCTTCGCCAACAAAGGGTGCACTAATAGAGCGCGAGTCTTAAAGTGCCCCGTAATCCTCGCGCCGTGCCTATCCGGTTCGTTGACGTATTCATTCTCACGAAAGCAGGAACACAGGAACTTCCTGCCTTCCTGCTTTCCTGAGAGCAATGGTGCACCCTTTTGTCAGGGAACGGGATAAGCACCCTTCGCGCAAATACGACTCCCGCCTTCACTTTTCGCCTGACTCACTCGCAATTTTGTGCAAGTATGAGCAATGGAATGGGTGGAAAAACGAGGGGAGTTGCGGACAACGCGGAATATTTGGAAGGCGGCTGGCCTCGCAGCGTTCCCGCGCTCCTCAAAGGCAACTTTGCACGCGCAATCAATCGTCGCATCTATCGCCGATAATCCAAACCTGCTCGGTAAAAGCCATCCAATCAACTGCTTGCGAGAGCAGATTATCGGCGACGCATTATCGCCGATAATCCCGCGCCCCTTCGCTTCATGGAAGGGTAAGACATCGGAAATAAGGGCAAAATGGCGCACTTTCATCAGGCACCAAGATCTCCTGAAAGACCCGTCATAAAATTATCCGCCTCCTTGCATACCGCATGCTTTATCATTTTGCCGCGCTAAACTAACCACATGCTCCTCTCTGATTCTCAAGACCAGCTCATCCGGGGACTCTCGCATAGGATGAACAACATCCTTTCGCTCTTTCACGGATACCTGGGGCTGTTGATGGATGACAAGAAGCTGGATCCCGTCGCACGCGAGGGCCTCAGCAAGATTAAAGAGGGTGCCCGCGCCGCCACGGACCTCATGGAGCGGACCAACGCCCTCGTGCGCCCCAGCACCGCCATCTGGCGCGAGATCAACATGGCGGAACTGCTTCGCCAGATGCGTCCCACCTTCGAAAGCTTCTGTTCCGCCAAGGTGCGCATCCATGTGGAATGTGGCGAGGATCTGCCCCGTATCTGGGCCGACGCCTCCCGCGTGCGCCTTGCTCTCGTGGAACTCGTGCGCAACGCCTGCGAGGCCGCCAAGTCCACCGTGCACATCCGCGTTGCAGTGAATGAGGGCCGCGTGCAGGGGGAACTCTTTCAGGCCACCGCCGAGAAACCGGAGCACTGGGTGACTCTGAGCATCACCGACGACGGTCCCGGAATTCCCTTGGAAACGGCCGAGCGCATCTACGTCCCTTTCTTCACCACCAAGCGCAACCAGCAGAGCGCCGGCCTGGGACTCACCGTGGCCATGGGCTGCGCCCAGCAGCTCAACGGCGCCGTGCAGCACCACAGCCGCCCAGGCGAAACCACCTTCGAACTGATTCTCCCCTCCCGTGCGACAAACGCGGCAAGCGCGCTGAGCGCCGTGGCTTGAGCAAAGGGGCGAGAGCTACTTTGCTTTCTCCCTCTCGGCACGACTGGTGATACGCCTGATGGCGCTCTCGAGAGAACTTTGTGTCCCCACGAAGGTCTCCTGCGAGAGCCGCTCCCGCAGCCATGGCAAATCCTTCTCGTTGCCTCCCCTTGCGTAGACTTCCGCCCCCGCCTCCCGGATCTCGTAGTTCTTCGACTGCAAAGCATCCTTGGCAATCGTCCGCCACTCTTCAGGCGGGAGAGGATCGGAAAAATGTATCGCTCTCGCGACAATCCAGGGATTGGCATTCTTCAGACCCCGCCTAAGCAGAGGAATATACTCTGCATTTGCCTGATCCAGACTGGCAAACATGTAGTAGGCTTCACCTCCCAGAGCGTATGGAGGATCCTGTGGCGGCGCGTCGAGGACGAGGCTCAGGCGCTTCGCATAGAGTTCCTGCCTGTCTGCAACTTCATAGCTTTCGAGCACATCCATTGAGCGTTCTGCGCTTTTTAGCAGATCGAAGAATTGGCGGCGAATGGCGGGCACCACCCGGTGATCGCGGACTTTGCGAACACGGTGGAAAAGCGAGACCACATCGCACCACATCGCCCACTGATCCTTGTCCCCCTTCTCTGAGGCCAGGAACTTCTCGAATACAAGGTCACGGTCGGCCTTCGAGATTTTCGGAGGTGTCTTGGGCTTGGGTTTTGAATCAAGCCCCGGGATGGAAACATACCTATACGGAATTTGGTTGGCCGGATCGATGAGGCGTCGCGCCCACGCGACTGTGCCGCGGGCAGGCGGGATGTCGGCATCAGTACACCATTTCGGGGCAAAGCCTGAAAACGTGCCGCCGACCATTGGGAGAGTGTAAGTGTAGCGCACGCCGGAGCCGTCGTTTTCCATGTCGTCGCGTGTGTAGATGAGTGCGCCTGCAGTGCGGCGGGCGGGTTTACCCAAAAGCTCCACGACGGCCTTTTCGTTGTCGCCTCTCCCGACCCAGCCCAACTCAAGCCAGTTGCGCTTATCGTGCTTCGCGCCCTCGGCGATCCATTCGGCGCGAGTGCGGGGGCTTTGCTGTTTGAGCCGCAAAGAGGCACCGATGCGGGCGTAGGTCTCCTGCGTGATGGCCGAGTGGGTCCATTCAAAGAGCATGGCGCGGTGCTTGGATCCCAAGGCCTCCACCTTCTTTACATCGCCATTTCCCATCAGGCTGTATCGCAGGAGGGTGCCATCCTTTTGCTGATACCTTTCAAACGCAATGGCCCCGCAGAAGCAGATGCCGTCATCAAACCAATCGGCCTCCCGCACCATCACGATGCCGTAGGGGAGTTTGCCTGCGACCGTAATGCGGTAGGCGCGCGAAAATGACCGATCAACGGTTCCAACAACGCCGCCTACGACTTGCAATTGCCCGGCGTTTTCGGGCTCCAGCATCTGGACTTTCAGCAGGGGATCATTCGGAACTTCAAAGCGCACCACGTCGTCTTCAAACACCTTCCAGTCGCCATCATCGGTGCGAGCATAGAGCGCCTTTGTTGCGTCGGCAATCGGGGCACCCGCGCGGGCCTCGACATCCTTTATCCCGACCATGGGAGGCGTGCGCTTCTTGATGGGGATGAGCACCACGTCCTTGAGAAAGGCCTCGCGATCCCACCCGGCCGGTTCCGCAGGGAATGCCGGGTGTTGAAAGAACAGGCAAAGAGAGGCCAGCACCAGTGAACGAGGGAAGGGAAAAGTCTTCATGAGAGCCAACACGGAGAAGAATGAAACCGCGCCCGCAGTAAACAAGTGGCTTTCACGTTATTGTCTGGAGAACGCGTGGTGTAAAAATGAACCGATGGCGTCACGGGTAATCACTGTAAATTCGTGCAATATTTTGGAATCTGGGCGATATTACTGCCTGCTTCCATGACGTTTTCCCGAGCCCTTTTCCGCCCCTGGCAAACCTTTCTCGCGGCTGCTGTGCTGCCTGCGCTGTCCTCCTTTGGCGAGGATCCCGTGCAGTTCAACCGGGACATCCGCCCCATCCTGAACGCGGTGTGCTTCAAGTGCCACGGGGGCGTGAAAGAGGCGGGCGAGCTGAACCTGCAATTCCGCGAGAGCGCGCTGAAGGCGGGGGAGAGCGGCGAGATTGCCATCGTTCCGGGGCACCCGGAGAAGAGTGAATTTTTCAAACGGCTCATCGCCGAGGATTCCACGGAGCGTATGCCCAAAAAGGAGCCTGCGCTCAGCCCGGAAAAGATCGCACTGCTAAAGCGCTGGATCACCGAGGGAGCGAAGTGGGAGGACCATTGGGCCTACGAAAAGCCGTCCGACACCGGTCGCACGATCGATGCCCTCGTCTCTGCGCGACTTCAAAAGGAGGGCCTGGCGCTTTCGCCCGAGGCGGACATCCGCACCCTCGCCCGTCGCATGGCGCTCGATCTCACTGGCCTGCCACCTGAGCCTGCCCGCGTGGATACCCTGGAAAAAGCCGCCCCCACGGACCGCGAGGGTGCGCTGAAAGCATACGCCGACGAACTGCTCGCCTCGCCCGCCTACGGTGAACGCTGGGCCGCCCCGTGGCTCGACCTCGCCCGATACGCCGACAGCAAGGGCTACGAAAAGGACGGATTCCGCGACATGTGGCGCTACCGCGAGTGGGTGGTGGATTCGCTGAATGCTGACATGCCCTACAGCCAGTTCCTCACCGAGCAACTCGCGGGCGACCTGCTCCCGAATCCCACGAGCGACCAGATCGTCGCCACCGCTTTCCACCGCAACACGCCGCAAAACGACGAGGGCGGCACCGACAACGAGGAGTTTCGCACCTACTCGATCATCGACCGGCTCAATACCACTTTCGACGCGATCCAGGGAACGAGCATCGGCTGTGTGCAATGCCATGGGCACCCGTACGATCCGTTCGTGCATCGCGAGTACTACGAGCTCTACGCCTTTCTCAACAACACGGCGGATGCTGACCGCGACGACCAGCAGCCCACGCGGAAATTTCGGGCAAAGGCTGATGAGCAAAAAAGCGCCGCGCTGGAGGCCGCAGTGGCAGAGGCGCAAGCGAAAGTGGACTCGGAGCTGAAGAAACCCGAGGCGCAAAAGGCCTTCGAGGCCTGGCTGGTGGAATTGGGCGCAAAGCAGGAGCACGCACCCTTTGGCGAGGTAAATGCCACGAGTACGCAGGGCCAGTACCGCGTGGAGAAAGATGGCCGCATGATGCTGCAGCGGCCCGTACCCGAGCGCACCACGGTCACCGTGACAGGGAAGGTCACAGGCCCGATTGCGGGGATCGCGCTGGAGGTGGTGCCGGACGATTCGCTGCCCGCGCGTGGGCCGGGTGCGAGCGATGGAGCGGGAAACTTTGTGCTCACACGGGTGAAGGCGATGCTGGTGGAAGGCGGTCGCGAGACTCCGCTGGAAATCGCCAGCGCGCAGTCGAGCTACGATCAGCAGGGCTGGCCGGTGGGTGAGGCAATCAAGGCCGGCCCGGGCCCGAAGAACGAGGGTGAGAGCGGCTGGGCCATCGCGGGCGGCACGGGCAAAGCGCAGACCGCCACATTCTATTTCGCAAAGCCCCTCGCTCCTGCAGAGGGCGCGCAACTCCGCGTGACGCTCGAGTGCGAGAACGAGCGCTGGGGGAAGCATGTCCTCGGCTCCTTCCGCCTTTCCGCAGTGCGCAGCAAGGTTGCGGAAAAGCTGGCCGGATTGCCCGGCGACCTCCGCAAGCTGCTGCAAAAGCAGCCCGACAAATGGAAGCCCGAGGAGCGCACCCAAGTGCAGCGCCACTTTTTTGCCAAGCAATCGCCCGAGCTCGCCGCGCACTTCAAGGTGCTGGATGAAAAGCGCGCGGCGCTTGCGGCCATCCCGGTGTGCGACCTGCCCATCATGCAGGAACTTCCGGAGAAATCGCTGCGCAAAACACAGGTGTTCGACCGCGGCAACTGGATGACGAAGGGCGCGGAGGTGCAGCCAAAGACGCCCAAAATCCTGAACGCCTGGCGCGATGAGTACCCGCGCAACCGGCTCGGCTTTGCAAAGTGGCTCACCAATGGCGAGAACCCGCTGACCTCCCGCGTGCAGGTCAATCGGGTGTGGGAGCAGCTATTTGGCGTGGGCCTCGTGGAGACGCTGGAAGACTTTGGCTCGCAGGGCGACAAGCCGGGATACCAGGATGTGCTCGATGAACTCGCGCTGCGCTTTCAGGGCCCGATGCAATGGAGCCAGAAGGCACTGCTGCGCGAAATCGTGATGAGCCGCGTATACCGGCAATCGTCGAAAGCGACCAAGGCGCTCACCGAGCGCGACCCTGCAAACAGGCTGCTCGCGCGGGGCCCGCGCTTCCGACTCGGCAATGAGCAAATCCGCGATCAAGCGCTCGCCGTGGCGGGCATCCTCAGCCGCAAAATAGGTGGGCCCCCGGTAAAACCCTACCAGCCACCGGGCACGTGGCAGACGCCCTACGACGGCACAGACTGGAAGACCTCGCAGGGCGAGGACAGCCGCCGCCGCGCCATCTACACGCTCATCCGGCGCAGCGCCACCTACCCCAGCATGGTCACGTTCGACGCGCCCAATCGCGAGTTCTGCGTGGTGCGCCGCGTGCGCACCAACACGCCCCTGCAATCGCTCGATCTGCTCAACAGCCCCGTCTTCATGGAAGCCGCGGCCGGGCTCGCCAAGCGAATGACCACAGATGGCGGCCCGCTCGAAGCCCAACTCGCCCGAGGCCTCGCGCTCGCCACCCTGCGCCCTGCCCGGGCCGATGAAATCACCGTCCTCCGCGACCTCCACACGAAGGTCGGCGGCAACATGACCCTCGTGGCCAACGCGATCCTCAATCTCGATGAGGTGCTGAATAAGAACTGAGCCGATGCGCCCGCTATTGATCCGCCAACACAATACGCAGGATTTTGATTTGTCGGTCCGGGAAGTCCTCCCAGAAAGTAACCGCAAACCGACCGCAAATCGTTATCCACAGCAAGCGGCCATTGGCATCATGTTCCTCCACTTCCATCCAATGCGATGGAGCCTCAAGCAGTTTTGCAAAACGGTCTCGCAGAATTCTGCGCTCACTTGTCCGCAAGCTGGAAAGGAAGTCGTAAACCTCCAAATCGATCAGGAGCCGGTACTTCACTCCTTCTCGGTTTCGTCCAACTCCTTCAATTTTTGGTCCAGTTGCTCCAAGGTGAGCCAATGCGAGGGGTCGGTGTCGTCAATTTTCGCCGCCATGGCGCGCCGATATTCGTCAGTCACATTCAAGGAAATGAGAAAGCCCATTAGTTTTCGGCGTTCTGCAGGGTCCAACGCCGCAGCTTCTTGCATCAGCATGTCGAAACTCATGCCAAGATTTAACCACAGGCTCGCCCCTCGCGCAATTCCCGCTTTTGCCTCCCACTCCAACTCATGACATCACCTCATCTGCTTCTTCTCGCCTCCGCCGCCCTGCTCATTGTGCTGCCCTCGCGCGCCCAGCAGGAGGCCGCTACACCTGTGGTGGCGGCCACTGAGGGTGACGTAAAAAAATCCGAATGGAATGGCTATGATCGCCTCGACTTCAAGGTCGATGGTCGCGCGGCGTGGCTTGTGGTTCCCAAGACCGCCGCTCCCGGCAAGCCGTGGATCTGGCGCACGGAGTTCTTCGGACACGAGCCCCAGGCCGATATCGCACTGCTCGGCCACGGCTACCATGTGGCCTACATCCAGGTCTCCAACTTGTTCGGCGCGCCGGTCGCACTCGATGCCATGGACAAATACTACGACCACGTGAGGGCCACCTACGGCCTTGGCGAGAAGATGGTGATGGAGGGCTTCAGCCGTGGCGGACTCTACGCGTTTAACTACGCCGCAAGGCACCCGGGCCGCGTGGCTTCCATTTATGTCGATGCGCCCGTGTGCGATTTCAAAAGCTGGCCCGGCGGCAAAGGCAAGGGTCCCGGTAACGCGAAGGAATGGGAAACCTGCAAGAAGGTGTACGAGCTGACGGAAGAGCAGGCCCTCGCCTACAAGCTCAACCCCGTGGACAACCTGGAGCCCCTCGCCAAGGCAAAGGTTCCCATTCTCAGCGTTTGCGGCGATGCCGATGAAGTCGTCCCCTTCGAAGAAAACTCCAAGCTCGTCGAGGAGCGCTACAAAAAGCTCGGAGGCACCTTCGAACTCATCGCAAAGCCCGGCGTAAAGCACCACCCCCACAGCCTCAAAGACCCCAAGCCCATCGTCGATTTCATCCTAAAGCATCAGCCCCAGGCTCCGAAGTAGCGCCTGCGAAATCGTAAATCATAAACCTTAAATCATAAATGCACCCTGCCCTTCATCTAAGCGCCGCCGAATTGGAGACCCGCCGCTTCTTTCTCAAGAAGAGCATGGCCTGCATTGGAGGCATGGCATTTGGCTCCATGCTCAGCCAGCAGGCCCTCGGCACGTCCTCCGATGGCGTGCCTGTGCTGCATCATCCTGCAAAGGCGAAGCGGGTGATCTACATCCATCTCGCGGGCGCGCCGTCGCAATTGGAGACGTTTGATTTCAAACCCGAGCTTGCGAAGCTCGATGGCCAGGTTTGCCCGGATTCGTTTCTCAAGGGCAAGCGCTTCGCATTCATCAAAGGTGTGCCCAAGATGATGGGTCCGCAGGTGAAATTTGCCCAGCACGGCAACGCAGGCGCTTGGGTCTCCCAGGATTTGCCAGAGCTCGCCAAGATCGCCGACAAGCTCTGCTTTGTGAAAAGCATGTGGACGGAGCAGTTCAACCACGCCCCCGCGCAGCTCATGCTTCAGACGGGCAACCAGATCAAAGGCCGCCCCTGCGTGGGTTCGTGGGCCTTCTATGGTCTCGGCACCGAAAACAAAGACCTGCCCGGCTTCATGGTGCTCACCAGCGGTGGCAAAAATCCCGATGCGGGAAAGACGGTATGGGGCAGCGGCTTCCTGCCAAGCGTATACCAGGGCGTGCAGTGCCAGGGCCACGGCGAGCCCATCCTCTTTGCCGCAAACCCGGAGGGTGTCTCGCGCGAGCAGCGCCGCGCCACCATCGATGCCATCAATGCCATCAACCAAAAGACCGGCGAGGAATTCGGCGACCCGGAGACGCTCACGCGCATCAGCCAGTATGAGCTCGCCTTCCGCATGCAGATGAGCGTGCCCGAGGCGACGAACGTTGCGGACGAACCCAAGCACATCCACGAGATGTATGGAACCGAGCCGGGCAAAAATTCCTTTGCCAACAACTGCCTGCTCGCGCGCCGCCTGTGCGAAAAGGGCGTACGCTTTATCCAGCTCTACGACTGGGGCTGGGATGCGCATGGTGACAACGAGGGCACTTCCCTCACCGGCGGCATCCGCCGCAAGGCTGCCACGATGGACAAAGCCGTCTCCGCACTCATCCGCGATCTCGAACAGCGCGGCATGTTGCAGGACACGCTGATTGTCTGCGGAGCGGAATTTGGCCGCACGCCCATGAAGGAAAACCGCAGCGGCAATGACAACCCCTTTGCCGGCCGAGACCACAGCCCTGGCGGCTTCACCGTGTGGATGGCGGGCGGCGGCGCCAAGCCCGGCCTGAGCTACGGCGAGACGGATGAATTTGGCTACCAGTCGGTCGTGAACAAAGTCCATGTGCACGACCTGAATGCCACGATCCTCCATCTGCTCGGCTTCAACCACGAGAAGCTCACATACTTCTTCCAAGGAAGAAACTATCGCCTCACCGACGTGGAAGGCCACGTGGTGAAGGCGATAGTCGCGTAGATGGAGTGAGGCGATCGGCTACTTCTTCTCTTCCTTCGGCGGTGCTGCCGGAGGATTGATGATGGTCGTGTTGGTTTCCGTCTTCTTTTCCACCGCAGGGGCGGGAGCGGGATTTACGATAGTCGTGTTGTTCTCGACCTTCTTTTCCTCCTTCGCTGCGGGGTTTACGATGGTGGTATTCTTCTCCACCACTTTGTCAGCAGGTGGGTTTACTTTTACGTCGCAGGCGCAAAAGAGTGCAGTGGTCGCAATGGCGGTGAGCAGGATGGTTGTTTTCATATTTTGGGTTTGGGTTGGTTCACCGATTTCTCATGGGGAGTCGCCGGACTCGGTGAGAATCCGTGCGCTGTAAAATTAGAGCTGGTGCGCTGCAATCGCAGCGCACCAGCACAGGCAGGGAATTGGTTGGTTATTTATCGGTCTTCGTCACCGTCTTGCGCACGATGACCTTGGAGGCGACGAACTTGTCGCCCACCTTGGTGTAGTGCACCGTCACAGGAAGGCCCGACTTCACGGTCTCAATCGAAACCGGCGAACCGGCTTCGTCGACGTAGGTGGTGGTCTTGGAGTAGGTGTAAGTGACGGGATCGGGCGAGGTCTCCGTCTTGATGATGAACCGCTCGGGGCCAAACTCACTGATGGTGCCGCCCGAGGTGGTCACAGTGGTGGTTTTTTCGACTTCCGCAGCGGAAACTGTGGTGGTGGAGACGGTGAGAGCCAGAGTGGCAGCCGCGAGGATCTTGATGAGTGTTTTCATGGTGTAGTTTCTTTTCACGTTCATTGGCGGCTGGTCGGCATCAGTCGCGCTCACCGTGGATATCGCCCTTCTGCCGGGATTTGGATGTGTGCAGGTTTAGATGCCTCAACGGGACCTGCCTCCCCGCGCAGGAGCGGCAAAAATGCCGGGTGAGCATTTCAAAAGCGCCTCCAGTTTATTGGAGTAAACTATTTAGATGCAGGAAGGAATGCGTGGTGTATCGCTTTGACCATTTTGTGAAGAACAGTGCAGTTGGCGCAACGGAAAAGGCGTCACCTGTCCGACATGTGCGACAAAAATCCGGTTAGCTGGACATCTTATATTGGTTGTTTCCACGGTCACCCATTGGCTCTCCCCGGGTGTATTCTTTCCTGTTGGAAGGCATGAGAGGCTCATGGACTCAGTATTTTACACCTGTAAAGCAGCGCTCTCCTGTGGCTCGGGGAGTGAGGATGGGGCATGTGACTCGCACGAAGTCTGCTTAGGTGCGGCGGACTCAATGAATCAACAAGGTAAAAGGCATCAGCACACGACGGAACACCACCAGCTTTATGCCCCCGCGGGAGAATTCGTTCTCACACGTTAAGGACCGTGTAAGTCACAAATCCTAGACAACGGAAAACATTGCGGTAAACGGGACATCAGAAAATCCGGTATATCGCTATAAGCGTCAATATACAGCATTTTATATCGCGCGTTCGCGCCATATCCAACACAATGAAATCGATTCGCACACCTCTCGCCACCTCCATTGCCGCATTCGTGGCAATCCTCTCCACCTCCAGCGCCGGCGCTGCCACGGGGGATTGGAATGTCGACAATAACA